>NZ_KV794152.1:472786-475897 GCF_001808665.1 Streptococcus sp. HMSC070B10
TACTTTTATAATCCGGTTTGCCGTTGACCATAGGTGCGACTGCTAGTCCATCAAATCCCGTTTTAGGGTCAGACTTAGTCGCAACAACATGGAATTCTTGACCATCTGAGGTGGTTATGGCGTTGATTTCACCTTTTTTTTAACTCGTTATCTGATTTAGTAGTAACAATATTTGTTCGATTTTCTTTACGTTGTACGAACTAAGTATTAACACTGTAAACATTCGGACCTTGATTCAATTTATTAAGTTGTTTATCTGTATACATGTATTTATTCATCATAGGTCCCCTTCTGAACCATTCGAATATTTAACTTTAACTTTTGACTTAGTAGAACCTCGTCTAGAATTTAGAAAATGTTGAAATTCTTCATCTTCGTTATTATATACACCGATCCTAATTTTATTCGAGTTTATATCAAAAGCTAAAACATGTTCCTTAGATGTTCCATCAAAAAATTTTAGTTTCACATCAGCCCCCCAAGCCTCTGAAGGAATTGAGCTGTACGAGGGGTTCGTAATTGTTATCTCCTCAATCCCTTCATATGAATTCTTTAAAGCATTCACCAAACTAACTTCATATTCTCTATTTCGACGCTCTTCTTGGGATTTCCCTAACATAGAAAACATAAAAACACCTCCTGCTGTGATGATTGCGAGTGACACAACGATTAGAAGCCATTTATGACTTTTTTTGATGCCAGTATTACTCATTTAAGCTTTCCTCCTTTTCTCATTATACTATAACCTAGAATAATTTAATCATTTTTTATAATATATTATAATATTTCTAACAAGAAAAAACCGACCTCATTGCTGAGAATCGGTTTTCTAGTGTATTTAATTAAGAAATTCGTTTTTACATAACATAAATTATGTAAAAACTTCTACAATAACAAATCTTTGACTTTCCCAATTTCACTTTTTGGAATAACTAGGTGAATCATATCTCCGAGATACATTCTGGTTGAGCCGTTAACTGTTTGGCTCTTGCCATTATGGACTTGGGTGGTGATGAGTACGTTATGTGGTAAGTTGAGTTCGTGAACTTGTTTTCCTGCTATTTTATCTGAAACAGGGATTTCAATGAGAGTGACTTCTCCTTCATCTGTCGCTTCTTCTGGCAGCATTTTTTCCAACATAGCCTCATAGACTGGTGCACCCTTGAGTAGATCCATGATGATGTAAGCAACCAAGGTGACTAATCCAAGTGGCATGAGGTTTCGAATATCTCCTACCATTTCGGTTACCAGAATCATAGCAGTTAAGGGAGCCTTGGATATTGCTCCAAAATAACCACTCATTCCTAGAATGACAAATATAGGAAACTGCTCTTGACTGACAAGCCCAAGATTGACACAAATAACACCAACTAGGGCTCCAAGTAAGGAACCAAGCGCTAAAATTGGTAGGAAAATTCCTCCTGGAAGGCCACTTCCATAACTAATCATGCTCCAAACAAAGCGAATCAAAAAGTACGCTAATAGAACTTGAAAACTAAAATCTTGCTTAGTCAGGGAAAGAACCAGCTGATTTCCACCACCAAGGATTTGGGGTAAGAAGATTCCGACTGGTATGATGAGAATGAAGGCAAGAATTGGATAATAAGCTCTATCCAAACGGATTTTTTGACCAAGCCAGTCATAAACTCTACCAACATTGAGCACAGCTTTCTCATAGATAAAACCAGATAGTCCAAGAAAAATCCCCATAAGGAGGTAAATCCAATACTGGTCTAGGGTCATGAGTGGGATGTTGTCTGGCATGTCCAGTACGGGTGTTAAGCCAAATATGAGTAGTGAGACAAAGTTTGCTACGAGACTAGCTGCGAGAGTAGATACCCAGAAAAAGCGTGAAAAATGGTGATAAACTTCTTCTACCACAAAGAGAAGTCCTGCAATCGGTGCATTAAAGGCTGCAGCTAGACCAGCGGCAGCTCCACTAGCAATCAAGGAGCGTTCCTCTACTGGACTGGATTTGAGCCACTTGGCAATACCCTTACCACCAACTGCTCCAAGTTGAATGCTTGGTCCTTCACGCCCCAGCATAAGTCCACTTGCAATAGCAAGAATTCCTAAAATGTATTTTTTCCAAAGTACGCCCCACCAGTTGAGGGTCATCAATCCCTTTAATTCGGCTTCAACTTGAGGAATTCCTGAGCCTTTGATATCTTTTTCTGACCGTGTTAATTTCGCACTGAGCCAACAAACTATTAAATAAAATAGACCAATGATAAAAAGATTGCGCACTAGGTGCGCTTGATCTTGATAAAGTCCTTGTATCAGGTGGAAGCCTTTTTCGATTAAGAAACGAAAGGATCCAACGATAATTCCAACGACAAGACCGACGATGATTCCTCGTCCAACTTGGGATAATATAGTACTTGAGGCAAAGGCAAATTCTTTCTTGGAGCTGAGTGTTTCTGACTGTTCCTCCATAATCATTCCTTCTAACTTAACTTTCTTTTTCTCCTAAAACCAGTGATTTAACGGGTTCAAAGCTGGTTCGGTGAATTGGGGTAACTCCTAGTTTTTCAAGTCCTTCTAGGTGTTTAGCTGTTCCATATCCTGCATTAGCAGTAAAGTCATAGCCAGGGAACTGCTGATCGTATTCCTTCATCAATTCATCACGTGTCACCTTGGCTACTATAGAAGCCGCTGCAATTGAAAGGGAATTTGCATCACCCTTGATGATGGAGGTTTGTGAAATTGGCAACTCCAACTTCATGGCATCTATCAAAAGGTGTTCTGGTTGAGGCCTGAGCTGAGAGATTGCTTCCTGCATGGCCAGTTTGGTTGCTTCATAGATATTGACTTGGTCGATGACTCTATTATCCATGATACCAATACCGATTGACAAAGCTTGATTCTGAACGGCTTGGAAAATCTCCAGGTGTTTCTTTTTAGGAATTTTCTTGCTGTCGTTGAGACCTCTAATCTTACAATTTTTAGGTAAGATGACGGCTGCAGCGACTACTGGCCCAGCAAGAGGACCACGGCCGACCTCATCAACACCAGCAATTAAGATCAATCCTTGCTTATAAAGTTCTTTTTCATAGGAAAGCATGGATTCCAAGCGCAAATTTTCATCTAATTCAGCTTGAATGTTTTTTT
>NZ_KV794152.1:475997-511963 GCF_001808665.1 Streptococcus sp. HMSC070B10
TTTTTTTACGCTTGCTGATTTCCTTTTGAACTCCAGAGCGATTATCCTTTTCAAACTCTAAAAAAATAGGACTATCAAGGTCCTTGACAGTAGCAAGGAGTTCTTTGATTTCTTTAATCGTCGCCATCGAGGTCTTCCAATGTATCTAAGGTATAGTTACCGAGTTTGCCATCACGGACTTCCTTTACGAAGAGACTGTAAAAACGGTCATAGTCGTCACGGAAACCAAGGGCGCGGGTCATATCCATAATAATAACAGGCGCTTCTTCTTCAATTTTCATTTGTTTGAAGCGTTCGGCCAACTTTTCTGGATAATGTTCTTTGAAATAATTGAGGCCAAAAATAGTTACCTCGTCCATAGGAAGCAACTGGTCTTTAATAGCTCCAGTCAAGGCTAGTTTAAGAGCAACAGTTTCGTCTTCGAATTTAGGCCAGAGAATCCCTGGTGTGTCCAAGATTTCCAGGTCTTTATTCGTTTTGAGCCATTGTTGCCCTTTGGTAACACCTGGTTTATTGCCGACAACGGCAATTTTCTTACCAGCTAAACGGTTCATAAGAGTGGATTTACCAGCATTTGGAATCCCGACAATCATGGTACGCAAGGTTTCAATCTTGATACCACGTTCTTTCTGACGAGCAATCTTATCCGCCATGAGCTTTTTGGCCGCATCTGTTACAACTTTTACAGTCACTTGCTCTTTGGAGTTGATAGCTAGCGTCTGAATTCCTTGTGATTCAAAATACTGGCGCCATTCCTTGGTCATTGCTGGATCGGCCAAGTCCGCCTTGTTTAAAATCAAGAGTTTTGGTTTGTCACCAACAATTTTGGTCAACATAGGATTTTGACTAGATAGAGGTAAGCGGGCATCCACCAAAATCGTCACAAAATCAACAAATTTTAAATTTTCCTGAACCTGTCGACGAGCTTTAGACATGTGACCAGGAAACCATTGAATAGTAGCCATAATATATCTCCTTCGGATTGAAAAAAATTGTAAAAACGTTTTCTTTCTTATCCTCTATTCTATCATAAATTATTCTTTTTTGCATAAGCTTTTATTTGTAATAGCTACTTTTTAAAGGAAGACTGATTTCAACCCCACTTGATTTGTATATTAACCTTATATAAAATTCTATGTCTCATATATTTAGTTTTAGATGAGTATTCGAGATAAAAATGGGACTATGCAATTTGTTAGAATCCCTTCTATCCAGCTTTCTTGTGCTGAGGATAGATGATCTGACTTGAGGCTTTCTTTTAGAAAATCTCGAACTTGTTCTGGTGCGATTTCAAACTCAAAGGCTTTCATTTTATAGAAAAAGTCGAGAAGATGGTCTGACAGATATTCAGTTGAAAATGGCACTTCTCCACTTTTTCGATATTCTAATAAGAGTCGAGCAAAGCGGGATTTTTCGTCAGGAAGCTCACGGAAATAGGAATTGAGGAGCCAGGTCTGCTTCTGCTTTCTTTCAATTGGATCCTGACTAGCAATTCGTTGGTCTTTTTCTAGCTCTTTTTGGTATTGTTTGGCCTTGATAGCCCGTTCTGTTCGATTTTTACCAAAAAGAATTTTTTCCCACTTGCGTTCTTCTTGGGTTAGGGTTTCTGTAAAGCCAAAGTAATCCTGATAAGCCCGCTCTGCCGGTCCCATGGCTAGAACTAGATTGTCTGCATATTGTTTGGCGATTCTATCTCTTTTCTTGCGCTCTTTCTCTGCCTGGATACGGAGTTCCTGTTCGTAGTCAATTTTTTCCTTCCCTAGCTTGACAAGGTAGAGTTGGTCATCTGATTTGCCAAGTAAAAAGGGTTTGATACACTTTTCAAGGACTTCTTCCATCCGAGCCTTCTTCTTGGGCTCTGCCTTGGTCCAACTTCCTCCTTGAAAGACTTCTAGGAAGAGCTGGTAGTCTTTCTCAGGTGAGAACTGATTGCCACGATTGGGTTTAAAAACACCTTTTTCCCAGAGCCATTTTAGAAGACGCTCGTCAAAGTCACTCTTATTGACTTTGATTTTTTCCTTTTTCTGGGCTTTTCTGGTTAGATTTTCAACCTTTCTGAGCAGTTTTTCTTCCTCTTCCAGTTGCTGGTCAAGGGTCAATCGATGAAAGTGTCTGACGCAGTCGCTACCGATGGGAAAGAGGCGTTGGCCTGTGATACCGTTAAAGAGTTCGTAGGCGTATTTGATAGCATTTCCACAGACACAATTGCTACGACCAATACCGTTAAAAATCAAGGAAACTTTATTCCATTCCTTGGTAGCTTGTTCCCAAGTATCCGCTTTTGAAGCCTGTAAAACCGCATCGTGCAGGGATTTTCTAACTGGAAGTGTCATGATGTCTCCTTTCTAGATTATACTTTTACAACCTGAACCTCGTCTTTACCGAGTAAAATCAAGTATTTTTCAATATTTTCAATCGAATAGGCTCGAGATAAAGCCTCTCCGTATAGGACTAACTGACCACGATAACGGTCTATGAGTTGACTTGGTTCATCATAGCGGTCTGTCTTATAGTCGAAAAGAACAATTTTATCTTCGTAAAGTAGATAGCCATCAAGGATACCACGGACAACAAAGTCTTCCTGACTCTTTTGGTCTCGTTTGAGCATGGAGAAAGGTTGCTCGCGATAAAGATGGTTGGTATTAGCAAGAATTTCCTGACCGAGTTCTGTGTCAAAGAATGCAAGAATTTTCGCAAGATTAATCTTGTCTCTGACAGCTGGGTTGGTTTGAACTTGTTTGAGAGTTTCTGTCAGGCTAGCAAGCGTTGGTCGCTGGCTGAGGTCAATTCTCTGCATGAGTTCGTGGGTAGCACTACCAATCTCAGCTCCTGTTACCTTTTCTTTGGTTGAAAAATCTGGCAAATCAAAGCTGATTTTCTTGTCTACTGACTGGCCTTGACCTGCAATCTCGACACCTTCCATATCCATAACTGGTTCGTAGAACTTCTTGATTTGACTTGGGGTTTGAACACTAGGAAGTTCAATGGCTACACGGTGAAGAGTATTATAAACTTCTACTTCTTTCAGCATTTCAAGAGCTTCTTTAATGGTATCTGACTGACGATTGTCTGCTTGGGAGCTATCTTGGAGAGGACTTTTGTTTTCCAACTCTCCTATAGATTCTCTAGTCAACTGGTCTTCACCAACAAAACGATAGCGAAAGTTGAGCTTATCCTTTGCAAACACTTTGCTGATAGCCCAAATCCAATCTTGGAAATTTTTGGCTTGGAGTCTAGTGTTGCTGCTTAGTTTTCCATTTTTAGCTGCTGGGTATTCCTGGGCTTCCAGCTTTTCACGAGAACCCTTGCCGACAAGATAGAGTTTTTTCTCAGCCCGTGTCATAGCAACATACAGCAGACGCATCTGCTCTGAATAGCTTGCCAGCTGTAATTCCTCTTCGTTCTGCCTATAGGTCAAGCTAGGAATGGAGAGTTTGATGGTTTTAGGATAGTGATCTTCCACTGCTCCTGTCTCCATTTTGGCAATATATTTGACACCTAGACCGTTTTTACGGCTGAGAATGACCTCTGACATGCTGTCTTGCTTGTTGAAATCTTGATCCATATTGAGGATAAAGACGTAAGGAAACTCTAGCCCTTTACTTTTGTGGATGGTAATGAGCTCTACTGCATCTTTTGGCGGTGCGACAGCCACGCTTGCCAAATCGTGCTGAGCTTCTAAAACTTGGTTAATCATACCAATAAAACGCGACAAGCCTTTGAAATTGCTCTTTTCAAATTGATCAGCACGCAGAGCTAGTGCATAGAGATTAGCCTGTCTAGCAAGACCATTTGGTAAAGCCCCCACATAATCATAATAAAAACGGTCGTTATAAATCTTCCAAATCAAGTCATATAGGGAGTGGGTTTTGGCATACAGGCGCCAAGAAACCAAGATATCCATGAATTGCTTTAGTTTCTCAGCTAGAGCTGAGTGAATCAAGACTTTTTGGCTACTTACCATTTTTTGTGCATTGACCAGTTTCTCATAGAGATTTTCTTGGACTTTATCCTCCGCTTTCTGAAGAGATAAACGTGCTAACTCGTCCTCATCAAAGCCAAACATTGGAGACTTCATAAGGGCAACCAAGGCATAGTCTTGCAGGGGATTGTGAATGACACGAAGAGTGTCTAGCATGACTTGCACTTCTAGGGATTGGAGATAATTGTTTTGCTCTCCGTCGGTTTCAACAGGAATCCCGTACTCAGACAGGGCGAGAAGAATCTGGTCATTACGACTGCGGCTGGAGGTCAGAAGGGCGATTTCTTTAAAGGCAACACCTTGTTCCTGATGAAGTTTAAGGATTTCCTTGATAACTAAGCGCATTTCCCCTGTTAATTTCGTTTCTGCTTGGCTCTCTTCTTCCTCTTGCCCGCTGTCGTCCTTATCGTAGAGGAGAAATTCTGCCTTGTTATCAGGATTAGGAGTCAGTTTGGTATTGGCAAAAACAAGCTGGTGCATGCTGTCATAGTTGATTTCACCGACCTCTTGGTCCATAAGACGTTCAAAAACATCATTGGTTGCTGATAGCACTTCTGAACTGCTACGGAAATTTTCCTTGAGGAGAATCAGCTTTCCTTCTTCAGGATTTTGCGCATAGCGTTGGAACTTCTCATTGAAAATCTGCGGGTCTGCCTGACGGAAACGATAGATGGACTGCTTGATATCTCCCACCATAAATCGGTTGTGGCCATTAGAAAGTAATTCTAGCATCCGTTCTTGAATATGGTTGGTATCTTGATACTCATCGACCATGACTTCGTGGAAACGCTCCTGATAAGCCTGACGAACTTGCGGGAATTTCTCTAAAATCTCAATGGTGTAATGGCTGATATCAGCGAATTCAAAGGCGTTTTCCTGACGTTTACGCTGACGATAAGCTTCCACAAAATCACTCATGAAAGATTGGAAGGTCTTAGCTAGTTCCCAGGTATCTCCATGATAACGTTCTTGATAGTCGAGAATCGTTATCTGATCTGCTAGTTGTCCTAGTTTAGCAAACTGGGTCTTTCTCTCTTCGTTGTAGGCATCAGCCAGGGGCTTCAAATCAGCCTTACGGCTGGCATTGGTCAGAGCTCGGCCGTTTTTCTCTTTCGAAATTGCGATAACACGCGCAAGCACCGTTTGATAAGCCTGACTATCGGACTCTTGATTTAAGGAGCCAATTTCATCCAGAATCAACTGAACATTTTCTAAATAAGCAGCCTTGGGAAACTCCTTGGCATCATTATCCAGATGATAACGGAAAAAGCTTTCCAAATCCCAAAGGGCTTGCTGGATTTGCTCGGTTAGTTTTTCTTTTTCACTGGTAAAATCAGCTTTCTCAAAGCCTTTGAGGAAAGATTCACTTAACCATTTCTGAGGATTGCTGGTGGATTGGAGGAAGTCATAAATTTTATAGACTTGCTGGCGCAGCCCCCGTTCATCCTTGCCACGCCCAGCAAAATTTTTCAGCAAATGGCTAAAGGTCTCTTTCTGTTTACCTTGGTAATAGGCTTCAAATACCTCATGAAAGACTTCGTTTTTTAGAAGAAGTTGCTCGCTTTGGTTTTGTAAAATACGGAAATTTGGCGCAATATCAAGCAGATAACCATGTTTGCCAAGGAATTTTTGTGTAAAAGAGTCCATGGTTCCGATGGATGCGTTGGGTAGGTCTGCCAACTGGCGACCCAAGTGTTGTTTGAGGTCAACATCGATACTTTCTTGGATTTGTTGGCTGATTTTTTTCTCCAAACGTTCCTTAAGCTCTGTGGCAGCTTTGACGGTAAAGGTTGAGATAAAGAGTTGAGAAATTTCGACACCACGCGCCAATTGATCTAGAATGCGCTCTGCCATGACAAAGGTTTTACCAGAACCAGCCGACGCTGAGACAAGGATATTTTGACCAGAAGTGTAGATGGCTTCGATTTGTTCGGCAGTTTTCTTTTGTTCCTTGCTCGAATGCGCTTCTGCTTCTTGCAGTTTTTGAATCTCCTCCTCAGTTAAAAAGGGAATGGGCTTCATCGATTCAACTCCTCTCTTATTTTTTCAAACCAAGCTTGCTTGAGTTTTTCTCCGACCAGACGCTTGCCATCTGTTAAGTCCAACTTTTCTAGAAAACGGGCTTGGTCCAAGTGGTAATTGGCTTCAAATCCTGTGATGGATTGATGTTGCTGAACATATGGGGCAATGCTTCTGCCATTCTCTGTATAGGGATTGATGGCGAATTTACCTTCTAAAATCTTCTCTGCTGCTTTCTTGTAAAGATGGGCATTGTAGTCCAGTAGGAGCTGGAATTCCTCATCCGTCAGCTGGTTAGCCTTGTTTTTATTGTAAAATTCGCCCAAATGACTGCTTTCTTTTTCTAAAAAGAGGCCTTGGTATTTCATTGATTTGCTAGCTTCTACTACTGCACCTGCTAGACTTTTAACGGCCATCAGAGATTGGACTGGTTCAGCCATTTCCAAGTACATAGCACCGAAAAAGTTCTGCTCCCCTTCTCTTTTTATGGCGGCTAAATAGGTTGGCAGTTGGGAATTAAGCCCATTAAAGAAATGAAGAAACTGGAACTGAGTCAGACTGGATTTGTAGTCTACCACTCCAATCGCTCCATCAGCTTTCAATCGGTCAATGCGGTCAACCTTACCTCGTACAAAGACATTGCGACCATTGTCCAATTGAATAAAGGCTTGCTCTTTGCCGCCAAAATTCGCTTCCTCTTTGATGGTTTCGATGGCTGGATTGTGTCGGAGAATATGTCCAGTCGTTCGTGCAACATCAAGCAAAACTTCCTTGGTAAACTGGGCTTCCAAACTTTCCTGATAAACTGCTTCAAATTCGCGTTCCTGACTGGTTTCTTGGATAGCTTGTTCTAGACGGTTGTCAAAGGAATCTTCATCAGATAACTGCAAGGCACGTTCAAAAATGCGGTGCAAGAAATTTCCGTGACTGCGGGCATCAGGACGTAGACGTAATTCCTCTTGCAAGCCTAGAACATAACGGAGGAAATAACTGTATTGGTTTCGGTAAAACTCCGTCAAACCAGAGGTAGACAGGTAAAATTCCTTGTCAGCTGGATAGAGAGCCTGTAAGGTATCCTTGGTCAACTGCTTACTGCTTGGACTGGTTGGGAGGGCTGGATTTTCCAGACCTTGCTGGTCTAGTTTTTTACCCATGACACGAGCTAGAACCTTAATAAAGGTCAAATCTTGCTCAGTCTCACTCATCTCGCCCTGCTGGTGATAGACAACCAGACTAGACAAAAGACTGTGATAGGACCCAATATCCTCCTTAGACAGCCCTTTGTGATTTATCTTCTTCTCTTTCCTGCTAAATCCAAAATGGACTAGCTCTTGAAGATAAGCTGATTCCTTGCTTTCACTTTCATTAAAGAGGCTTGGAGCCGACAAGACCAACTGCTTACGAGCAGAATTGATCAAGGAAAGCATAGTATAGCGATTTTTCTTGAGGTTTTCACTGCTGGCAATCAGCAATTGAACGCCTTCTTCTGTCGCTTGGTTTAGTCTCTGTCTTTCTTCATCTGTTAAAAGACTGGTATTTTGCGCAATTTTTGGTAAATTATCCTGAGTCAGCCCGATGGCATAGACAAAGTCAGCAGTCAGAGGAGCAATCAAATCGTAACTCTGCACCAGAACGGTGTCCACTGTTGCTGGAATAGTGCGGTATTGGGACAAACTCATTCCAGAATGGAGCAAGGCTAGGAAGTCCTCTAGACTAACCTGTGAACCAGCAAAAACAGTCGCAAATTGCTCTAAAACGTGACAGAAAGCCTTCCAAACTTCGGCTTGTCTTTCCTGATCAAGAGCTTCCATAGTGGCTGTCAAAACTTGTAACTGCTTGGTCACAGCTCCTTCTTTTAGAAAGACATTCCACTTTTGTAAGAGATTTTCAGCCTTTTGTTTTCGGCTGGCAAAGAGAGTCTCAAGAGGTGTTAAAATACGCAGACGAAGGGCATTTAAACGTTCTAAATCAAATTTTCTATGGTGTGATTTGGTGAAGGCTTGCTGAAAGGCTGGTAAGCCATTGATACCAAGATAGCGGATATATTGCTCAAATGCGTCAATATCAGCCTGACTAAGGTCGGTATATAAACCCGTTCTGAGGAGGTTAATCAAATCTTCCTGACGGAAACGATAGCGTTTTAAAGCCAAGGTAGACTCGACAAACTGTGTCAAAGGGTGGTGGGCCATGGATTCGCTTCTACCAAGATAGAAAGGAATCTGGTACTGGTCAAAAATGGTTTTAAGAGATAACTGATAAGAAGCCACATCCCCCAAGAGAATACGAAAATGCTTGTAACTCAGATTTGAGTTCTCGTGTAATTTCTGACGAATGCTACGGGCTACTAGCTCCAACTCCTCCTTTTGCGTCAAGCAAGACCAGATTTGTAAGTTGTCACGGTCCTCATCATCGACATCCAAGGTGAATTCTGAGAAGTCATAAGACGACTCCAGTAAACGAGAGGCCTTGTCAAAACTATCCATCTTTTCATGAGTTTGAGAACAGTCCTGAGCAGGTGTTTGGTATTTAGAGGCTAGATGATGGAGAAACTCCACACTGGCTTGGTAGAGGTTACCCTCGCTAAAAGGGCTGGTATAAGCTTTCTTACTAGCATAAACCCCAATAACAATCTCAACACCCTTGCCATGAAGTAAGTCCACAACCCGCTCTTCCTCGGAAGAAAAACGGGTAAATCCATCAATAACCAAGGCGATTTGAGTGAAATCACTACTTACTTTGTTATTCTCAATAGCCTCAATCAAATGAGACAACTGACTTCCCTGAGCCAACTGACCTTGATTAAGATAGGCTGTTACTTTTTCAAAAATCAAGAGCAAGTCTACTCGCTTGTCTTCATCTGCCAAACTCTCCAAGTCTAAAAAGCTCATCTGAGCAGTCGTCATCTCGTGATACAGTTCAATCAACTGCTGAATAAATTGAGGATCCTGCTTAATCGCACCATAAACACGCAAGTCCTTGGGGTCAAGTTCCGCAAGGCATTTATAAAAGGCCATCCCAAGACCGATATCATCAAGACTGGTCTTGGCAGGCAGGTCATTCAAGACCAGATAACGAGCCATCTGCGCAAAGCGCGTGACGGTAATCGCAAAAGAAGCCTGCTGGGACAAGCATTCCAGCACGGCGCGTTCCTTTTCAAAAGAAAGAGAGTTGGGGGCGATGTAGAAGACCCGCTTGCCAGCAGCAACTAACTCCTCCGCCTCTCTTGTTAGAATTTCAGTCAAAGAAGTCCGAATATCAGTATAAAGTAATTTCATCTCAGCCTCGTTTGGTTTATCAAAGTTTCTTACTCTATTATAGCAAAGTTCGCTTCACAGTCCAAATCCAAAATTCTTGTTGATAATCATTTAACTAGCAAATCAATCATACTTCATCATCCACTTTCATATGATGAAAGATATAGAGGAAAAAGTCTTTGGAAACTTCAAAATGTCCATAACGAAGCCGAGAAGTATAGTCTTTCCATTCAGGATGTTGTCTGGCTATTTCTATGGAACAATCTTTGACTGGTTGATAATACTCAACATTTCATCTAAAGGGAAAGAATCCTTCGAACTGCTCTACTTGATAGGCTTTGTCGTCTATAATCTTACCTACAGCCACAAAAGTCTGTAACTTATCCTGACCGTTCATATCGTATTTTGGACTATAGTATAAAAGATAGTCACCTTTTTTCATACGGTTTAAGGGGCCACCCTTCCCATGACAGACCTGACAAAAATTCCCTTCAACTCCTCTTAAAACATGATTCTTCGAAACAACTCCGACCCAATATCTAGGCATTTTTATCCTCCAACACTGCTAACATGCGATTAAAACTTTCTCTATCGTTAGAAAGTTTTTCAAAAAATTTTTCATCAATCCCTTCTACTAAGGGTAAAGCTTGATTGACCTTCTCCGCGCCAGACTTCGTCACTGAGACCAGTTTTGCCCGACTATCCTTTGGATGCTGATCACGTCTAATGTAGTTCTTCTTCTCCAGTAGTCTAACAATCTGGGAAACCGTCATGACATCCATACCAGTGAACCGAGCAATATCAACTTGCGTTACATATTCCTCTCTATTGTTCAAAAACAAGAGCGAGGTTAAAACGATAAATTGAGGCAAAGTGAGGCCAACCGATTTCAAAACTCTTTTTAAATTACTTTCCCATTTGTTGTAAACTTTAATGAAAAGAAGACCTGTAGACTCTGTTTCATCATTTTTGTAAATTGAATTAAAGTGATACTTTGACATTATTTCTCCTTAAATATTAAGTATACATATTATATAAGATTTTATTTTCTTTTTCAAGAAAAGGAAGCTTGAATTTTACAATTCTGTCAGACATTTTATAGTCGATATGCTATAATAAAAGCAAAACACATAGAAAAGGAAGTCTTATGATTAAACTACTAGCCTTGGATATGGACGGAACCCTCCTCAATGAAGCCAAGGAAATCCCACAAACTCATATTACTGCTATTCACCAAGCCATTGAAAAAGGTGTTAAACTGGTTCTCTGTACGGGGCGCCCGCTTTTCGGTGTCCTCCCCTACTACAAAAAACTGGGACTTGATCTCCAGAATGAGTATGTGATTGTCAACAACGGTTGCTCAACTCACCAGACCAGTGATTGGAGTCTGGTTGATTGGCAAGAACTCAGTCCATCTGACATTGAATACCTCTATGACCTAGCTAAAAAAAGTGAGGTTCAGTTGACACTTTTTGATGAGGAGCATTATTTTGTCCTCGGTGGTAAGCCTAATGAAATTGTTCAAAATGATGCTAAACTAGTCTTTTCAGACCTGACTGAAATTTCTCTTGAGGAAGCGACTAGTGGCAAATATCGCATGTTCCAAGGGATGTTTTTGGGGACAGAGAGCCAAACGGACGATTTTGAGAAGCGTTTTGCTGAGGAACTCTGCCAACGATTCAGTGGAGTTCGTTCGCAGCCTGTTATTTATGAAGCCATGCCACTTGGTACGACAAAGGCTACCGCTCTTTCTCGACTAGCAGATATTTTGAAGATTGATTCCTCAGAAATCATGGCCATGGGCGATGCCAATAACGATATCGAAATGCTCCAGTTTGCAGGGCTTGGGATTGCTATGGGAAATGCCAGCGATTATGTCAAATCCCTAGCTGATGATGTTACAGCAAGCAACGAAGAAGACGGCGTCGCGCGTGCCATTGAGAAATATATTTTATAATCAAGAAGCCCAGTTCATATAAACTGGGTTTTGATATTTAAGAATTCCTAAAACTTTAGAAACTCTTTAGAAATCCTTGAGCTTTCTTTGATTTCTATGCTTTATACTAAAATTATAAAAATAAATCAAAAGGAGAGAATCATGAAAACAGTACTCGACATTCATGGATTGTCCAAAAACTTTGACAAACAAGCTATTCTTCAGGATCTTCGTCTAACGATAAGGGAGGGAGATATTTATGGACTTATCGGGAAGAACGGAGCTGGGAAAACCACATTGATAAAAATCATTACGCAACTACTTTTTGTAGATAAAGGGACTGTTTCCCTCTTTTCTAGTCAATCGGAAAATGAGTGGACCAAGTCTCTATCTCGAGTAGGTTCAGTTATTGAATCACCTGTAGCTCATAATCACTTAACAGCCTATCAAAATCTGAAATATTACTGTATGATTCGTCATATTCCAAATGCTGATATAGTCATTCGTGAAACGCTGGACTATGTAGGTTTGACAGATACAGGTAAAAAAGTCTTTCGAGATTTCTCTCTTGGAATGAAACAAAGACTTGGTATTGCCATTGCCCTCCTATCCAAACCAGATTTCCTAATCTTAGATGAACCTATCAACGGTCTCGACCCAATCGGTATCAAAGAATTTCGACTAATGATTCAACGCCTCAATCAAGAACAAGGGATAACCATTCTCATCTCTAGCCATATCTTGTCAGAACTCTACCTCGTAGCTAATCGTTTTGGTATTTTAGATCAAGGCAAGATTATCCGTGAAATCAGCAAAGCTGAATTTGAAACACTAAGTGAGGATTACATTGTCCTTAAGACAGCTGACCAAGAGAAAGCTTGTCAAGTATTAAAAGAACAAATCCAGCTCCAGTTCAAGGTTGTTAATCCAGAAAATGAAATTCACATCTTTGGTCAGGAACAAGATGTCAAACAGATTCTTAAGGAATTAACCTTGGCAGATGTCGCCATTGACGAGATTTACTATGCCCGTCAAAACCTAGAAGAATACTTCACTCAATTGGTCCAATAGGAGGAAAATCATGATACATACCATTCAAGCAGACTTTTACCGTCTTTTCCGCTCCAAAGGATTCTGGATTACAGAATTTATTCTCTTTACTCTCATGCTAATGGGTGCAAGTATAGGAGCTACGGGTCATCTAATGGCAATCCAGACAGAAGAACCAGAAATTCCAACCCATGGCTGGGACGGTGTACAAGCCCTGATTAACGCGTCTAGTCAAGGTTCAAACCTCGTTTTTCTCTGTATTGTTCTAACTTGTCTAGTTCTCGGTGTTGATTTAATTGGAAAGCTCTATAAAAATAGTTTGACAGTAGGGGTTTCTCGTACCGAGTTTTTCCTTGCCAAAGCCTTTGTACTTGCTAGTATCGCTTTTTTACAACTTATTCTTAGCCTTGTTATTGCCTTTATTCCAGCAACTATCTTAAATGGATTTGGAACTATGCCTGATGGCTTTATTGGCAATCTACTGATAACCATTTCCCTTCAATTCCTTTGCCTCCTTGCTTGGCTTTCCATTGTTTCCTTGATCCTCTATGTTAGTCATTCTTATCTTGCGGTATTTATTGGATATTTGGTCAGCTCTATCTTACTTTCTATGCCAATGCTCATCTTCCCAAGTATCAAAATTTTGCCTTATTTATCATTGCAGTTTTTCTATGCTATGACTGCTAATAGTGAGTCAATTCTCTACACACTTATAGTTAGCTTAGCTGTTATTGTGATCTTTAATATAGGTGGATTGGCAGTTTTTAAAAAGAAAAGTTTATAAAAAATGACCTCCTCTAGACTACAGAGGAGGTTTCTTTTTGTTAAAAATAAATAAAAACCGACAACCATTGTCCATCTGTGCTTAGTTTCATCTCTGCACCGAGAAGATGGCATAATTCCTCAGTGATATAAAGGCCTAAACCAGATGATTCTTCAGTATCAGATAGATTTTCAGAATAAAAACGGTTGCTGAGCTTTTCTATTTTTTTAATGGGCTGTTTGACAAGGTTTGCAATCTCTAAGACAAACTGTTCCTTTTCCTTTCTCAAAGATAGACGTGCTTCTTCCTTGCCATGTTTGAGGACATTTCCAAGCAGATTTTGTAAAATTCGATCCAACAAGTCTTCATCAGTCCTCATTTTCAGACCAGCTTCAACCTTAAAATCAAGCGTGATACTTGCCGCCAGAAAAACATCATAATAAGCCAGAGTTTTTTTGGTGATAAAAGCTGAAAAATCCACTTCTTCCAGTTTTGGTTTGACAGCTCCTTCCATCAAACGACGATATTCTAGGAGTGCCTCCAAACGTTTGGAAACTAAATCAAGATGCTGGGCGATTTTTTGTAAGGTTTCTGCTTTATCTTCAGGAGACTTTATCAATTGTTGGGTGTAGCCTGACGCGATAGTCAGAGGGGTCCGAATATCATGGGCAATATTGCTGATGGCCATATCCAGAGTGTGCTTTTCCCTTTTCATCACCAACCGAGATTGTTCCACTTCTTGAAATAGATTTTCAATTTGCTGGTAGAGATGTAAAAAATGTTTGGAAAAAATGCTGATTCCGACTCTTTTCATACTACCTGTGAGAATCTTGTCTTCAATCTGTTGACTCAAGTTTTTAAGTGCTAAATGGTAGCGAATTAATGCAATCGATAAAATAATTAGGAGTACTAGTAGGACAAAAATTATCATGTAGGTCATTGCTTGTCTCCTTTTAATCTTACCCCAACGCCCCAGATGGTTTCAATATATTCTTGATTTGGGTCAAGCTGGTTTAATTTTTTACGAAGATTACTCAAATGCGTATTGAGAGTATTATCTCCAGGTAGGTAGCTATCCTCCCAGACCAATTCATAAAGTTCTTCCTTGGTGAAAATTTTCTTTGGATATTTAAGGAGAGTTTGGAGAATCAAGCATTCTTTCTTGGCAAGGCGAATCGTTTCCTGACTATTTTTGATTTCAAAACTTTCGGCATCAAACTGGATATTTTTCAAGTTTTGTGGCAGATTTTCAGTGTTTCCTATTTCCATAGGCTGTTTTTCTGCACTTTGGCGTAATTGAACAGTAACTCTGGCAAAGACTTCGTCCAAATCAAAAGGTTTGACTATGTAATCATTTGCACCGTCTAAGAGGTATTGACTGATTAACTTCTTATCGCTCAAAGCTGTTAGCATAATGACTGGAGTTTGACTTTGTTCCCTGATGGCTTTTAAAATCTGATCCCCATTTTTCCCAGGAAGCATGATATCTAGCAAAACGAGGTCAATCCCACCTTGGTCAAAAAGCATGATTCCTTCTGTACCAGAAAAGGCTTGAATCACCTCATGCTTCTTAGTAAGAAGTGTTCGCAAAATCTCTTGAATGTCACTATTGTCTTCAATAACTAATATCCTAGCCATAAATACCAACCTTTCTGCAACTATTATAGCATGTTTTATTGATAAAGCTTAAACAGAAAAGCTCCTCGCATCAAAGCGCGAGAAAGCCTTAGAGGGTTAAAATATAAAATCCACTTGCTAGATGACCTAGTATCTTATAGTTGCTAGTGAAAACTAATCTAGCAGAATGAATCTCTTATTTCTCCCCTACTAGTCCGTAATACGTTGATACATTTCGGGTCTTCTATCACGAAACAAGCCCCAGTTTAGGCGTTCGCTTGCTCCCTTGTCTAGGTCATAAGTTGCTAACAGAACAGCTTCTCCTTGTCTTTCAGCTTGCTCTAGAATAGCTCCTGTTTCATCCGTTATAAAGGATGAACCGTAGAAGTCAAGACTGGAACTTTGTCCACCATTTTCCTCATTTGGAGTGACTTCTTCTAATCCATAACGATTGGCTGCAATAACTGGAACAATATTTGCTGCTGCGTGTCCTTGCATGGTACGTTGCCAATGGCCACAACTATCTGTATCCAAAATTGGCTCTGAACCGATAGCTGTAGGATAAAAGAGCAATTCAGCACCATTTAACGCAAGACAGCGCGCTGTTTCAGGGAACCATTGATCCCAACAGATACCGACCCCAATCTTAGCATAGCGAGTATCCCAGACCTTGAAACCAGTGTTGCCGGGCGTAAAATAAAATTTCTCTTGATAGTAATGGTCGTCTGGTATGTGAGTCTTCCGATAAACGCCCAGCACTTCCCCATCTGCATCAATAACGGCAATAGAGTTATACAAGACATTACCATCTTTTTCATAGAAACTGATCGGTAAAACGACCTGTAGTTCCTTAGCAAGCACTTTAAAATGCTGAATGGCAGTATTTTCTGCTACAGATTGGGCATGTTGGTAGTAGTCATACTGACGTTCCTGACAAAAGTATGGACGTTCAAACAACTCAGGCAAGAGAATAATTTGGGCTCCTTGCTCAGCAGCCTGACGGACTAAATGCTCTGCAGTTTGGATATTTGTTGCCACATCCTTAGCGCATTGCATCTGAATGGCTGCAACTCTTACATTTCTCATCTTTTTCTCCTATTCTGGGATTTGTTGGGTGATACAGTGGATATTGCCACCACCTAAGAGAATATCTCTGGCTGGAATTCCGACAACTTTACGGTCTGGGAAACACTTACTGAGGATATCTAAGGCTACTTGGTCGTTTACATCCTCAAACTGTGGAACCAAAACAGCCTTGTTGGCAATATAGAAATTGACATAGGAAGCAGCAAGCCTTTCACCTGCGTATCGCTCTTCTTCTCCTTCTTTATAGATGTAGCCTGGCAAATCCTCTTCTGTCACAACTTGACGAACTGCAGGGATAGGCAATTTATGAATGGTGAAGTGACGACCTTTTGCATCTGTTTCTTGCTCTAAGAGTTCGAGATCCGCTTTTGACATGGCATACTGAGGATCACTTTCGTCGTCCGTCCAAGCCAAGACAAGCTCTGCAGGACCAACAAAGGCAGCAACATTGTCAACGTGTTCATTGGTTTCATCCTGATAAATACCATACGGAAGCCAGATAACTTTTTCAGCTCCAAGGCACTCTAATAAGGTATTTTCGATTTCCTCTTTACTTAGATGAGGATTGCGACCGGGACTGAGTAAGCAACTTTCAGTTACGAGAATGGTTCCTTGACCATCGCTATGGATTGCTCCGCCTTCAAGGACGAAAGGCTTAGCATCATAAACAGGCATTTCCAAGGCCTCAGCAAAACGACTGGCTACTTGGTCATCATCTTCATAATCTTGATAAAGACCATCAACAGCACCACCCCAAGCATTGAAAGACCAGTCTACTGCCAACTTTTCCCTTTTATCATTGAGGAGAATGGTTGGGCCAGTATCACGCGCCCAGGCATCATTGGTGGAAATGTCTAAATAAACAACGCTATCTCCAAGGTAGTCTTGGGCTTCAGCTAAGTAGTCTTGGTCCACCAAAAGATAGACTCTTTCCCCTTCTGCAATGGTTTTTATAATCTGGTTAAATGCTGCTTTAGCAGCTTTTCCTTGAAAAGGCCATGATCCTGGTCGAGTCGGCCATATCATGAGGGTACCATGATGGGGTTCATACTCTGCTGGCATGCGATAGCCTAATTTTTTGGGACTGTCCATCATGATAATCTCCCTTTAAAATCTTGATAGCCAAAGGATTTGACTAAGCTGCAGTCTCCCTGTTCGTCCATGAGATAGAGACTTGGCAATCCAATACCATTAAAGGTATTATTTTTAACAAATGAGTAAATAGCCATGTCTTCGAAATAAAGTCTATCTCCAATTTCAACTGGATTTTCAAAGCTATAATCACCAATCACATCGCCCGTCAGACAAGTATTGGAAGAAAGTCTATAAGTATGGGCTTTTTCCTGTGCCTCAAAGCCATTTCTCAAAGGTGGGCGATAGGGCATCTCAAGTACATCAGGCATATGGCAGGTCGCGGAGGCATCTAAAACCAAGATTTCCATGCCGTTTTCTACAATATCCAATACTTCAGTTGCTAGATAACCTGCATTGAGCGCAATGGCTTCACCCGGCTCAATATAGACTTCAAGATTGTAAGTTTCTCGGATACGCTTGATTTCAGAAATCAGCAAATCTACATCGTAGTCTTCTCTGGTGATGTGGTGTCCACCACCCATATTGAGCCATTTAACTTGATGCAAATAGGATCCAAACTGCGCTTCTACTGCTTTCAAGGTTGTCTCTAAATCATCTGAACCTTGCTCACAAAGGGTATGAAAATGAAGACCGTCCACTAAATCCAACAAATCACTTGGTATCTTGTCTAGAGTAACTCCAAAACGAGATCCAGGTGCACAAGGGTCATAGAGCGCGTGATCTCCTTGAGTTGAACACTGAGGATTGAGACGTAAACCGACACTAATACCAGTCTCTCGACAACGAGCCCCATGCTTACGCAACTGTCTCTCCGAGTTAAAGACGATATGGTCCGTTATCTCAAGCAATTCCTCCAAGTCCGTATCCTTGAAAGCAGGCGCAAAGACATGGACTTCCCCCGTAAATTCTTCTCTAGCCAGCTTCGCTTCATAGAGTCCACTAGCTGTCGTACCAGATAGGTACTGGCTAATCATGGGATAGGTTTTATAAAGAGAATATGCCTTCTGGGCAAGCAAAACCTTGCAACCTGCTTCTTCTTGAACATATTGTAGAATGCGGCAATTGGCTTCTAACTTTGCCAAGTCAATGACGTAAGCTGGTGTTGGTACTTGTCCTAACTTCATCAGTCCACCATTTGTGGATTTTCAACCACAACCCAAGGTAAACCATACTCATTCAAAGCTTCCATGAATGGATCTGGATCCAATTCTTCAAGATTGTAAACTCCAGGTTGTTTCCAAGTACCGTTCATAACCAATTTTGTCCCAATCATAGCTGGAACACCAGTCGTGTAAGAAATGGCTTGTGAACCAACTTCTGCGTAACATTCCTGATGGTCGCAAACATTATAGATGTAAATGGTCTTTTCAACACCATCTTTGACACCTGTAAAGATACAGCCGATATTGGTTTTTCCAACTGTACGTGGGCCAAGGCTGGCAGGATCTGGAAGCAAGGCTTTCAAAAATTGGATTGGTACAATTTCTTGACCGTTAAAGTTAATGGTATCCGTACGAAGGAGACCAACGTTTTCCAAGCATTTCATGTGCGTTAGATAAGATTGACCAAAGGTCATAAAGAATCGAATACGTTTAACACCTGGAATATTTTTGGCTAATGATTCGATTTCTTCGTGGTGAAGGAGATACATGTCTTTTTGTCCGACATGAGGGAAATCGTACTCACGCTTGATAGACATAGCCTCGACCTCAACCCACTTACCATCTTCCCAGTAAGAACCTGGCGCAGAAACCTCGCGTAGATTGATTTCTGGGTTGAAGTTAGTCGCAAACGGATAACCGTGGTCACCACCATTACAGTCTAAAATGTCGATATAGTGGATTTCATCAAAATAGTGTTTAAGGGCGTAAGCTGAAAAAACGCTGGTTACACCTGGGTCAAAGCCAGATCCAAGCAGAGCAGTCAAGCCTGCCTCTTTGAATTTCTCCTGATAAGCCCATTGCCATGAGTAGTCAAAGTAGGCTGTAAAACCAAGTTCCTTACAACGTTTCTCATAGATGGCACGCCACTCAGGATCTTCTGTATCCTCTGCCTCGTAGTTAGCTGTGTCGATATAGTGGACACCTGTTGCCAAACAAGCATCCATAATGGTCAAGTCTTGGTATGGTAGAGCTACGTTCAAAACTGCTTCTGGTTTGTATCTTTCAATTAGGGCAATGACTTCTTCGACATTATCTGCATCAAGAGCAGCTGTCTCAATCTTTGTACTTGTTTTGTCTTCTAATTTAGCCTTCAAGTCATCACATTTTGACTTAGTACGGCTAGCAATCATAATCTCTGTAAAGGTTTCGCTATCTTGGCAAATCTTTGAAATAGCAACTTGGGCAACGCCCCCACATCCAATAACTAATAAACGACTCATTTTTTTCCTTCCTCTTCTTCTAAAATGTCCTCAACATACTTGGGCAACATAAAGGCTCCTACGTGTAAGTTTGCAGTGTAGTATTCTGTGAAAAGCTGGCGTTTTTTCCAGCCTTCCTTGTCAAAATCTTTGACAGGGTGGTATTTTTTCGATGCAAATCCAAACAACCAATAGCCAGCTGGACTGGTTGGGATGTGGGCCTGATAGACCCGACTAATTGGAAAGGCTTGATTAACTTTGCGATGCATGCTTCGGCAAGCTGACTCATCCTCGTCAAAGAAGGGACTCCCATGCTGATAGATCATGATACCATCTTCCTTTAGAGCTCGATAACTATTGCCGTAAAATTCTTTGGTAAAGAGACCTTCCGTATGTCCAAAGGGATCTGTCGCATCGTTGATGATAATATCGTAGTCATCTTCACAGTTTCTCAAAAATCTCAGTCCATTTTGGTAGTAAATGGTAACACGAGGATCATCTAGCCCTGCAGCAAAATCAGGGAAATACTCACGACAAACCTCAACTAGCATCTCATCTGGTTCCACAATATCGATTTGCTCCAGTTCAGGATAGAGTGTTAATACTTGGGCAACACCTCCGTCGCCACCTCCTATTACCAAAACTTTCTTGGGATTTGGGTGGACAGCCATGGGAACGTGGACTGTCATTTCGTTGTAGACAAAATCATCCGCATCTGAAAACAAGACATGCCCATTTAAAATCAGTATTTTCCCAAAAGCTGGCGTATCTAAGACTTCAATATCCTGCCATTCACTTTTTCCAGCGTAGAGTTGCTTGGCTGTTCTCAGGGACAATTTCACATCTGGAGTATGAACTTCAGAAAACCATAAATCCATCTAGTTCTCCTTTCTCTTAATGACGTTGATGTGATTGACCTCTGGGTCTTCCGTCCCTTGGAGGGAGCAACCACGTTCCTTGGCAAATTGGATATAGTCTACAATTTCACGTGTAATGCGTTCTCCAGGAGCCAAGATAGGAATCCCTGGAGGATAGCACATGACAAATTCCCCACAGACTTGTCCAACAGACTCATCCAAAGTTAAACTTTTTCTCTCTGAATAGAAGGCTTCTTGTGGAGACAGCACTAACTCGGGCTGGATATATTCTCCAGCTATCAAATCTTTTCCATCTCTCGAGTAGAGTCTCTTGATATCAGCTAAAGCACCAACTAAGCGCTCGATGTCTTGGATGCGGTCACCAATCGAAATATAGGCCAAGATATTACCAATATCACCAAACTCAATCTGAATGTCGTATTCATCGCGCAGGAGGTCATAAACCTCGATACCTGTTAAGCCAATACCCTGAGTGTAAACTGACAACTTGGTTACATCAAAATCACAGACAGATACACCGTCTATCAACTCTTTTGAGTAGGCATAGTAACCTCCGATAGCATTGATTTCACGGCGGGCATACTCGGATAGTTCAATAACTTTCTCAAACGATTCTTTACCACGAAGGGCCAAGTTGCGACGTGAAATATCCAGACTGGCCATCAACAAGTAAGAGGCAGATGTTGACTGGGTAAGGTTGATTATCTGACGTACGTATTCAGGATTCATCTGCTCCCCGATTAAAAGAAGCGAACTTTGGGTTAAACTCCCACCAGACTTATGCATGGAAACTGCTGCCATATCAGCCCCTTCATCCATGGCAGAAATTGGAAGTTTATCAGTAAAATGTAAGTGCGCTCCGTGGGCTTCATCTACTAAAACCATCATGCCAGCTTCATGAGCCATTTCTGTCAAACCCTTTAGATCTGAACAGATGCCGTAGTAAGTAGGATTGTTAATCAAAATGGCCTTGGCATCTGGATGGTCCTTTATGGCCTGTGCTACTCGGTCATTTTCAAGACCTAAAGCGATACCAATCTTAGGATCTACACTCATCTCGATATAGATGGGAATGGCACCACATAGAACCAGTGCATTAATAGCAGATTTGTGGACATTTCTCGGCAGAATAATCTTATCCCCTGCCTTGCAGGTGGACAGAATCATAGTCTGCACCGATGAAGTTGTTCCACCAATCATGAGAAAGGCATGGCTAGCTCCAAAAGCATCCGCCGCCAGCTCCTCTGCATCCCGAATAATCGAAATAGGGTGACCAAGATTATCCAAGGGTTTCATCGAATTGACATCAATGCCAACACATTTTTCACCCAACAGTTCGACAAGTTCTGGATTTCCCCGTCCACGCTTGTGACCTGGAACATCAAAGGGAACAATCCGTTTCTTGCGTAACTTCACCAAGGCCTCATAAATTGGGGCTTGGTTTTGATCTAACTCTTTCAAGACATACTCCTTTCAATATTTTTAGGACCTTATGAAAACTAAGGAACTAAAGGTTGACTCATGAAAAAAGAGCAGGTTTTCACCTGCTCTGCAATCTTCTGACGTTTTTATGTTTGTTTCTGTTGAGTATGTCTGTTCCCGATGTTTCCTAACTCTCTAGTAGCAAATATTACGTACTTTATTGATCGTTTCACAAGATGACGTGTGCTTTCACCACACTAGAAATTTATGAATTAGGACAAGTGTCCTAACATCAACTTATAAAAGTAGGCTTTTAACCCTATCAATAATGTGGTTTTTCAACCACGCTTCGGCATTCAACCCTGCCTGTCCGTAGGCATTTTTTACTCGGGTTTATATTTGCTAGAAAACATCATCTCATTTTCTAAGCTTTATTACTATATCATACTTCCAACACTCTGTAAAGTACTTTTTTGAAAAAATATCTATTTTTGTTCGGAAAAATAATATTTTATATAGGTTTGAATAAGTTGTATAATGTGAAAGCGGATATAAAAAGAACTAGTCCACTAGTTCTTTAAAATGTATCTTAACGAATCTTGTGATTATTTAATGGTAACAGAAAAACGATAGCCATTTAATTGTATAAATTTCACCAAAACGAATAAAGCAGTTCGTTTATTAGCATTGGCAAAAACATGCTTTTTTTCAAGCAATACAAGTAGCTCATTGAGAATAAGCGAGCCACTCATTAATCAGACTAGCGACTTCTCTAGGTGCTTCAGTATAAAGCTCATGGCCAAAGTTCTCTAGAAAAATAGTATCAAAATAGTCTGGCAATTCTTTTAAGGCTTCCTCTCTCCATGTAGCTTCATTAGAATAGCGAGGACTGATAAACAAAGCATCTCCCACTTCTCTCTTAAAAGCTTGTATTTTCCTCCGTAGGCGGAGGATCGCTTCTATATTTTCATAATTTATAGCCAACTCATATCTATTATACTTCGCATTCCAGTGATAGGACTGTCTTACAGCTTTCTCCATATTTTCTGACCAATGCTTTGCTTCAGATTTTTCTTTAGAAATAAGAACATCTAAGTCCGAAACGACTTGAGATTCAATATAGTTTTTAGTTTCCTCTAACTCTGTATCTAAAGGTAAAATCTTATCTAAATCTAGATAGCCACCATCCAAAAGAATCAGTTTTGTCACTTCATAAAATTCCGATGCAAGATAACGCGCCAAATCTCCTCCAAGAGAATGACCTATCAGACAGATAGATTCTTCCTCTACAATCTCATTTTTACACCATGATTTCAATTCTGTTTCATCTCGAAGATGCTTTTCATATGGATTTAGAAAATAAATCTGCGAATTTAGTTCTTGAAAAAAATCCTTGCTATGATAGACATTACTTCCCAGACCGCCAATAAAATATTTTTTCATTCTCTACTTAATACTATGCTTATTCATCTTTTGTTCAAAGATAGTCGTGATAATCTGACGTAATTCTTCGCGTTCTTTTTCTGGAATTTCACCACTTGTTTGAGCTGCAGCGTAGAGTTCAGGGTGTTCAATTGAAATGCGTTTAATAGTACGTGTCGTAGCATGTTTTCTGACGAAAAACGGAATTCGCTTAATCAAGTCTTGCGGTACTAGAGCAAGAATCTTCTCAGCAGTTTCCTTGTCACTAATCTTAGACGTCGTAAGCCCCTTCTTAATCATTTCCTGTTCTTTTTCTGTAAAATCTTTTAATTCCATTCGTTTATTCCTCCTATTTTCTCTATGTTAAATTATATATCATTTGTAGCAAGACGACAAATAGTCTGTTTGTAAAATCTTCTCTATACTACAACTTTCCTGTTGCTCTTTAATGAAAAATCACAAATCCTTTTGGAGAGATCACAAGTTGATTCTCCAATTCTTGGCAATTGCTTGCTAGTGCTACTGCTTCTGAAAGTTCTATAATGAAGTTAACCACCCAGCCCTCCTAAAAATTAGATGTTTCAACTAGCTTATAGCTACTTCTAGGCATAAGAAGACATCTCTGTGTTATACTTCTTGTTCAACCGCAAACACAAGAAAGGTACAGAGAGGCAAAAACATTATACTACAAAAGCCAAACATTTGACAATCTATAGCCGTCGCTTAATCGAAAGATGGAAAAATGAAGGGAAATCAAATAGAGAAATTGCCTCTCTACTTGGAAAAGCTCCTCAAACTATCCATACTGAAATAAAGCGTGGGACAGTCCTACAATGTATTGGAAAGAGGCGCTTTAAAGAGGTTTACTCTGCCGACTACGCTCAACAATCTTATGAAAGCAATCGCAAGCTCTCGATCAAGAAATCAAGCTGAACCAAGGAACTAAAGGAAAAGATTCTCCACTATTATAATCAAAAGTTTTCTCCTGAAATGATGGGCAAGGCCAAGGGCGTTAACGTGGGAATTTCTACCATCTACTACTGAATCCATCATGGAAAATTAGGATTGTCAAAACAGGATCTGCTCTATCCTAGAAAAGGAAAAGAGGTTAAAAAAGAGGCTAGCATCAACTTTAAACCTGCTGGTAAATCCATTGAACAGCGTCCTGAAGATATCAATCTTCGCTTTGAGAATGGGCATTATGAGATTGATACTGTTCTACTTACAAGACCGAAAAATTACTGTTTGCTTGTCTTGATTGACTGAAAGAGTAGACATCAAATCAGCCGATTGATTCCAAATAAAAGCGCAGATTCGGTCAATCAGGCTTTAAAACTCATCTTAAAACAGCATCAAATTCTTTCCATCACGGCAGATAACGGAACAGAATTCAACCGCTTGTCTGATGTGTTTTCTAAGGAACACATCTATTATGCGCACCCCTATGCCTCTTGGGAAAGGAGAACTAATGAGAATCACAATAGGCTCATTCGTAGATGGTTACCTAAAGGAACTAAGAAAACGACTCCTAAAGAAGTCGCTTTCATCGAAAATTAGATTAACAACTATCCTAAAAAATACTTGAACTACAAGTCACCCAGAGAAGACTTCTTGCTGGCTAACTTGAACTTGAAATTTAGCATTGCTCCTTAATAATTTTGTTGTATCGGAATTCATCACAATAAAATATTATTGGAGTTTGTTTCTCAAGTACTCAGCCACCTTCAAATAGGAAGCAGGAAATTCATTTAATTTATAATATTTTTCATCTTCATATTTCTTAAATTTGTAATGATCTTTATAGAATTTAACCTCATATAAATTCTGAACATGAAGAACCCTATCTAAAGTATCTAAACTAGGCTGACTTTCATAATCTGACTTAATGTTAAATTCCTTTAGTTTCTCTTGCAATGCTAATAAATGAATATCAGTATTTCTGCCTCTAGAATTTTTATTAGGAATTAGAAGCATTTCATCTGGTCTACCTGACACGTTAGGGGCTTTTAATCTATAATGTGAACGATTCATTTTACTGAACATTAACTTGTAGTACAAGATAAAAATATATCGCCAATCTTGCTCATCTATACTATTTATGTTTTCTTTTATTATCCTCTTATACTCTAACTCTAATGGTTTATTTATATCAATCGAATCTAGTATTTTTTTAACATATTGATTTTTAGAAGAAAATAATCGTTTTAAACTTGGTGTTCTTGAACTTTCATTAGGATCATCTTGGCAAAGTGTTTTATTGCCTTCTACATATAATGTATAGTCTCCAAAAGAAAGCAAAGCTGTCCTTAGCAATATGCCTTCTTTAGGTTTCGTAGCTTCAAACATAGCACTTATCTTATCCCAATAAGAACTGATTTTCGAGTATTTATCAGTTGTAGAATCAGAATCTTCAAAATAAAAGCTACTTCTAATTTGTCCACCAAAATAAACATGATTTTCCGCATTAAATATCACTTCTGATTGAGTTGGATCTTCTATAATTAATTTCGCCTTTTCTATCTCTTCGTTAACCTGTTCTATACTAAAACCTGTAATTTTATTATTTTGAGACAAATAATAGATAAGGTCTGAAAGATGGTTAATTTGCTCATTTATACCTCGAATAGCTCTCTCATAACGTTCTTGAGAGTTTATTTCAGAGTTATCTGTTAAGTTTCTAAAAATGCGGTACCAACTCTTAAACTTATCATCTAATACTGTCCCTGAATGAAATAAATACAAAGAAATGAAGTGAAAATAGACTCTATCTTTTATGCTCTTACTTGTGATAGCTTTTTCCAAAACTTGTGAAACCTTTGAGTTCTCATTTTCCGTTAAAAAGTCAAGTACTCTTGCAATCAATTCTATGTGTTCTAACTTAATATCTTCAAATAAAATATTAGTTGTCCAATTTTCACGTTGAGAATAATCTAGTGAATCTAAGTTATTAATCAGTGCAATTTCAAATAAATTTAAAAAGTTTATATCAAATCGGTTTTTATCAAATCTCCAAATAGTATCAGTCCATTTTGTATCAAGCTTAAGTGCTATATCGTTTGCTAACTTAGTGTCTAACTCATGTACTCTTGAAATAAATCTTGCTTTAAAATTTTCAAAATCCGTTAGAGGACGTCCTCTAGAGTTCAATTTAATGTATAGTTCATCCTCTGAACCTAAATCTTCGATATCAAGGAAATTGAAAGCAACTCTATAATTTGTTTCTAATGTTAATACCTCTGAATAGTTGTATTGAAAATCAAAAAAATCAGTTATCCCATCTAAGGTTACTAATGCTCCTTGAATAGTAGGATCTAATATCCACGAATCTGCAAACCATGCCGCATCTTTTATTATTTCAGACGGCTTCTCTTCGAGTTGAAAAATTGATTTTCTGTATTCAAATAAACTAGTGAAAAATTGCTTGGACGAATCTCTTGTTTCATAGGAAAAATTGCTAAGAAAATCACAAGAATCACTATCTCTAAAGGCAAAAAGGTATACTAAAAACAAAGTAGTAAGTCGCTGCTGACCATCTAGTGGTATAAAATTCCCATTATGTGATTTCCCATAAATAAAATTAAGATCTAAAGTTGGCACTTCACTGTTAATTAAAGCAGAATTTATATCAATTAATAATTGTTTTCTGACCTCAGTAGTTCTTAAATCTTTCCTACCTTGCGCATAATCGCGTTGAATTAGTGGAATTACAATGCGATAACTTTCTAAAAGAGACTTTAAGTCATATTTATCATCAACCATACTCATATTTTCTCCCCGTCATTGCCAAAGAATTTATTAAATTCAAGCTTCATTGCCTTAATGTAATCAGTTTTATCATTGTCTGACCAAACCTCAAAATTTTCAATTTCACCACTATACACTTTCAAAAATATATTTCTAGTACAAACTGGAACAAAACGACCTTTAGCATCCACATCTATAATAATTTTCCTTTTTTGTTCAAATGGACTATCTCGATATGAGCGATTTGTTTTAGCGTCTAGTAAAGTTAGATTCCCTAAGCCATCATCAGATTCTGCCGTTTCATCAGCTTTAGCATGAATATGCTCAATGTCCCACTTTTGAGTTTTATAAATATCAAACGGAAAACGATACTGTTTCTCACTTTTATTTATCAAAGTAACTAAGTTAAATAGTAGTAATACATTTTTAATTCTTTTATCTCCGTATACTAATTCGCCTAGCGAATCAATTTCAGGAATAGTATCAAATGCTAATTTTTTTAACTCATCGAAAGCTTCTGATTTTTTCTTGTCTCTTGTCGCCTTAAATACTCTATCTAGATTTTTACTATCTAAAGAAAGTAGATAACCAATTAAATGATATTTATCTAAATCTAAGTACCAATTATTTAATTCTTCAAATAGTATTTGAACTTTTGACCAAAAATCTGATATAAACTCTGATTTATTTTCTGCCCTCTTGTATTCTTCATATAATGAATAGAAGGTGGAGTATTTGTCAACTCTATATACCTCAGAATTCCCAAGTATAAGTAAATTGAAAAGAAAATCTATTTTAGTATCATAAACTTCATTATTAGTCAAAAACTGCCAAAAAGAATCCTGTTGAAGTCTATGTTCTATTTGATTCCATGCAATAGAACGATGTATTCTATCACTCTCATCTCCTATTTTATAATTATTTTTGTCAAGTACCAAAGCTTTAATCAGTTCAGCATTTGTTAACGGTATTTTACCAATATTAACTTTGGTAAAAATCTTTATAGGGTCTTCAGATTCATCAATTTCATACCAAATAAAAAATACATTTTCTGTAAGAATCTTGTAAATATCATTCAAAGCATTATTTGAGTTTATTTCTTCGCGATCAAGCCATTTATCTATTGCTTCAAAGGCTTTACTGATGTGACTAGCATCAATGTCCATATTTTCGATTTCTTCATACGTATCAAAATTTAAATTCTTTAAATAGTTTCCACTCTCTTTTCGGGTTTCATACTCTAAATCAAAATAATCATATTGATTAGTTCTTCTACGACCATTATTAAATTCTGCAGACATAAATTTAAGAAATATATAAATACTAGTTAGTCTTTGCTGTCCATCAACAACATCGTAAGTGCCATCAGCAACTTTTTTTACGATTAATGGTTGTAGACAATATTTATACTCAGCGTTATGATTATAAAAATCATCTAATAAAGTTGTAACCTCATGTTCAGTCCACCTATAGCCTCTTTGATATGATGGAACGTTGAACTTAAGACCTCTTAAATCTTCAATTTTCTTCTCTAAAATTCCCATTTTTAATCACCTATTTCAATTATTTTCACTTTTAAGTTCTATAAACTATTAATATTATTATAACATAAATAATTAACCAAGATATCAATTTATCAAATGTTTTTCTAATTTTAGTCAATGTAATTTTCTTACATTCTCTTAATAATAGTTTTTACATCATCAATTAACGACTTTGGAGACAATACCCTTAAGGATTCCGCTTGACTCAACAACCATCTCTTCAACCCCGATGTATCTTGACTCACAAATTCAATAATATTACCATTTGATATTTTTTCAATAATTTTTGCTGTTGGGAATTAATCAACAACAAAGGAAATCCTTGATGACTTTCTCCAACTATAAACCATAAAGGCAGATGCCAAATCCCACAAATTAATCCTACAATCAAATTAGATTGCCAATAAGTATATTTTTTATCAAGTAACGGTTGTAATATACCTCTCCATCCTAATTCTTCATGTCCACCACCAAAAAAATTAGTTGTATAAAGAATAATGGCATCAGATAAATTGATACTCCATTTAATTCTAAGAAAGATACAGAAAATAGTATCAAAATTGCTAACAAATGAATAATGAAATAAATACTACTATTTTCTTTCTTACTAAATACAAAATATTTAAATTTTATATTATTCCTTTTCAAATAAAAGCCACTTGCAATAGCTGGTCCAAGTGCACCAACTATATGTAATATTCTCCCTATAAACGTATCTAATCCCAAAATATGAGATTGTGTACATAGGGCAAGAAGCCACCAAGCTATATAAGTAATTTCGAATGTACAATAAAGGTAATTTTTTAAATTCCTTTTATCAATTTCTGTCATTTTATCTTCCTAATCTTGATTATTCTACGTATAATATTTTTTTACTGCTTCTTAGTTGCTCTCGATTATATAGTCAATTGAAACAAGAACAAGACAAAAGATCTTCAAAAAAGTATTGCAACTTGGTAATACCTTTTTGAGTTGCTTTTTGATATGAGCCCATGTTTTCTCAATAGAATTGTACTCAGGTGAGTAGGGAGGAAGTGGTAAAAGTTTATTCCCAAATTCTTCACATAAGAGCTCTAGCTTACCCATTCTATGGAATCTTGCATTATCCATAATAATAACTGCTGGCTTGTTTAATGTTGATAAGAGAAACTTCTGAAACCAAGCTTCAAAAAAGTCGCTCGTCATCGTCTCTCCGTAAGTCATTGGAGCGATTAACTCACCATTTGTTAGCCCTGCAACCAAAGAAATCCTCTGATATCTTCTTCCAGATACTTTACCTCTTATTAATTGACCTTTTAATGAGCGACCATATTCTCGATAAAACTAAGTATCGAATCCTGTTTCATCAATATAAACAGGTGCTAAGTGCTTTAAACTATTAAAATTTTTCAGAAATAAGGCTACTTTTTCTGGGTCTTATTCATAGTAGGTGTGGTTCTTTTTTCGAGTGTACCCCATAGCTTTAAGAGCATAGTGAATGGTAGTTGGGTGACATCCGAATTCAGTAGCTATCTCAGTCAAATAAGCGTCTGGATTGTCAGTAAGATAGTTTTTGAGTCTATCTCTATCAACTTTTCTTGGTTTTGTTCCTTTTACTTGATGGTTTAGCTCTCCTGTTTTTTCTTTTAGCTTAAACCAGCCATAAATAGTATTACGTGAGATTTGGAAAACGTGTGATGCTTCTGTTATACTACCTGTTCGCTCACAATAGCCAAGAACTTTATTGAATATGCCATAAGAAGATTATAGCACATCATGTACTATTTTTGGTTCGGATTACTATATAAATAAAAAAGCAGCCAGCCTTACAACCAACTACTTTTCAAATGATGATTTACAACTGTCTTTCCAGCCACTCTATCTTTTTAAAATCCTTATTGTTATTGTGCTCATTTCGATAAGAATCTTGGGAAGAAGCCTTGTAAATACTTAAAAACTGTTCCAAACTTGGAACACGAAAAGTGATGTTTTCGAGATGAATCAACTCTATATCCGATTCTGAAACTCCTGCAAAATCAGGTAAAGAATCGATACTTCCGAATTCAACACTCAGACCATCTTTTTTGAATTCATGCTCATGAATATCTATTAAGGCATAGCCTAAGTGTTTCATCACTTTCATTATCTTGTCCCACTCATAAATTCTGAGTTGATCAGGTGCTTCCCAACCTCTAGGATCACCAGGCACATGAATGTCAATGTCAGACGGCCTCCATTCTTCATTTGATCTGTATTCAAACCCCAAAGACCCCATGAGCGTCGGTGTGATTCCTACTTGGTTTAAATGAGAACAAATTGTTCGAAATTCATCAAATAGAGAATTCATTCCTCCTCCAATCGTTGATATAGAACTTAATTTCGTTGTGAATAATAAACTAATTTTTACCTTCTACTCTTTCGGTTTTGAAAATACTTCTACTCGCTGAGCTAGGACTTTGATTTCTACAGGTAGGTTATCCGATTTATCGCCGTCAACATCTGACTCCAATTCACTATCTGAAGAGATCTTAATATTACGCGCTTTGATATACTCGATATTATCATTTGCAACAACATCCCCTTTTAGTAAATCAGGAATAACGGATAATTTAGAGAATATTGAAGCATCTTTCAGAATCAAAATATTAGCATAGCCGTCTTTGTTTTCTTCAAAGATTTTCTTATCAGCGAAGTAATTTGTCAAGAGAACCAAAACATGGCTAGCTTCACCAACATAATTTCCATTTTCTGTCTCAACCTTAATGTTAAAGACCTGATCCGTCATGACAGATTTCATGGTATTTACAGCATAGGCTAAAATACCGAATTTTGTCTTGTCCTCGATTTCGACATTGTGAATCGCCTCAGGCAGAGAACCGATACTAAAGATATAACCAAAATAGTTGTCATTTGCTTTTCCGATATCAATCTTATTGGTTAAATCAAAATCGAGTTCATCAATCGCGCCATCGATATCTTGATTGATTTCCAACAGTTTCGTAATGAGGTTACCCGTACCGCCTGGGATAATCCCTAACTTAGGAATGTAGTCTCTCTCAGCAATACCCGAAATGACTTCATTGACAGTCCCATCTCCACCAAAAACAACCACTGCATCGTACTGCTCACGAGAAGCTTCTTCAGCAAAATGTGTTGCATCCAGCGCTTTTTCGGTAATTTTGGTTTCTACGTGCTCAAAGTATTCTTTTGCTTTATTCTCCAGCTTTTCTTTGTAATCCAAAGCCTTCTCGCCACCAGAGGTAGGGTTGATAATTAACATTGCCTTTTTCATTGATAATACTCCTTAATTTTTAAATAGAAATGTTTACATTTCGTCGTATGTAATTAAATGTAACCCTATTATACAATGAAAATATAGAAAAGAGAAATATGACGTACTGAGGATTGATTCATAAAAACATAGACAAAGAGTTTACTAAGAATTTCAAGCATATAAAACATAGTTTAAGTAAAGATTAGCAGATTATATCAGACGAATAGCTCCAAAATATTGTCAGTTACCTATCTAAAATAAAGAAATCATTTTATTAATCTGTCCACCATTAAATCCAGCTCGCACGAAAACTTCTTTAATAATTTCTTTTACCTCGTCCTCCTCTTCTTTCTTCCAATCTCCATGAAATTTATTTTCAATTCGGTAACTTCTTTGAATAATCACTTTTACATGATTGATTAAAAATTCTTTTGCTAATTTATTATTATTTTTTTGAAGATTTTTCATATTCTCATTGTTTAGTGAAGAAATGTTTGGTATACAATTAGCTGTATTAAAATTTGGATCAGATTCTCGTACAATATACTTAATGTTTAAAGTATTCTTTTCAAAACAATCTTCAAAATAGTAATCAGTGATGAATTTGTTTAGATCTTCTCCCCAGCTTTCTTTAATCCAATCTCTCCAGTTTTGATTAGCATCAGGTGTATGACAGTCAATTATTGTATCCATTTTTAGAAGCCAGTTATCTCCCCCATGTGGTCCTGGTATAAAATTCCCAACTGTAGGCATCATATTTCCACACCAATAGTAAACAATAGCAAAAGCTTTAAAATAAGGTTCTAAACCATGTGGTATTTCTAAATCACCTTCTAATATCCCATCTTTTATTTCTTTACCACCTTTCAAGCTAGGTTCAACATTGGTAATTTTTTTATACGGAACAGTGATTGAAGTAAGGATGTCACCCGTAAGTGCAATACCTTTCGATTTATTGACAAGCAAATGAGCTCCCTTATATTTTGATTCTGATTTTTCTTTATATGCTTCAATCTCATTATATTTTTGGGCATCCATTAAATCATTATATTGATTAACTGAGTTTTGAAACTTAATAATCTCCCAATCATCTTCCTCATAAAAAGGATACTTCTTATAAAAATCCATTGCCTTTTTACGTACTTCAAATTCACAATTGACATTATCACTATCTTTAATATCTACTTTATTAATAAAATCAGTTACTTGTATCATAAAATATCCTCCATATTTTTTTATTATATAAATCCGTTTAAAAAGACAAATAGATTGTGTAAATTTACACTAGCTCACTACTTACTCAGTCTTCAGAAAAAATATCCTTGACTTGCTCAAAATCGCTTAAAATGATTGTAGCTTACTTTAAACTTAGATACTGCTTTAATTCAGCTAAGTCAACAGCAATCAAATCAAAAATATCAAAATGAGGTCACTTCTATTGAACTACCTTACCATACTCTTTTATTCTATCAGCATATTCAGTCAAAAGATTCTTTGAATAAATTTTTTCAGCTTTTGAATTTCTAACTTCTTTCCAAAGAATAGAAGCTACTTTTAACTTGTTTGAGTAATTACGACTATTTTCGTCTGCACAGAAATCCTTTAAAAATTGATTCCATTGACAAACTGAATGGTCATACTTGGCATAATCTGAATTTCCATAATAAACTTTTAGCATATCTTGGATTGTAAAACTCAAATCATTTTCTCTTTTTACTTTTCTCCAAGCTGTAGCCATATCAGCAGTAAATTTAAAGGGCGAAACATCTGTTAAAGTTGAGAAATATTCTCTAAAGTCTGCATTAAAGGAGAATCCACATTCAAGTAAGGGCGTATCTAAGGCAACGACTTCTACTTGTTTCTTTTTCCTTTTTATTGATGATTTTTTAATCAACTTCCCCTTAAAGTACTGCTCAATAATATGATTGAGTTCTTGTTTAGTACCCCTATATTCAAGCCCTAATGACTTGCATATCTGTGAAAGTTCATCACGGTACCAATAGTATTTTTTGAACTCATCAAAGGATGCGATTTTATCAAACTCAGGTCTGCTTTCTATCAATATAACACCTCCTTAAAACCAATTTAGGTTGTCATATCAAAATAATGGAGTTTTAGTTTCTTTATTTTGAGGATTAGCTACGTTTCACTAACAAGCTTACACATTCAACGGTTCGGACTTACCGTATCATCCGTGAAAAAACAATCCTCAAGAAATAAAGGAAAATCCTTCGTTTTGATATTGTTCCTTTCGTAAACAGAGCCGACAATATCTCCAATAATTGCTCCTAGCATAAGATACCTCTTTATGGCATATCGGATTCGTTACACATTTCTAATGAATCACTCTTTAAAAATGGCACCACCAAATCAATCCACTCATAAGGCAGGTAAGCTGATAAATAACCGTGGTTATACCCCTTTGCTTCATACCAAATTGTATTTGAATGTAGCTGATGAAATAATTTCGCTGATTCTTTCACACAGTTCAATTCTTTTTCACCATAGATATACAAAACCTGAGCCTTGCTAGCAGAAATCATATCTTTCAGCTTGTAACATCCCATATAGTTTTTGTAAATTGTCACCAATGTTTTGACAGGCGTCCTTGGCAAATCTTCCAAATAATAAGCTTTTATTTCCTCTGGATAAGCCAGTTTAGGATAGAGTTTGTTCATCATGCTTAACTGAAGTTTACAAGAGAATTTATTGAACATCAGTTTACCAAATAGAGACACTAGAAAGATGCTGATTTTAGCTAAACTTGGTTGAGGAATACAGAGGCTTCCATCTATGATGGCCTTCTCAGCAATTTCACTGTCTAAAGACAAAAGTTCCATGGCAATTTGACCACCAAGTGAAACACCACCAATCGCAAACAATTTCCCACCACAGTTTGCTTTGATATAGTCTAGAATCTCCAAAGCAGAATCTTCAGTAGAAACATAATCAAGTTGATATTCTTCGCCGTGGCCATTCAAGGTGGGTAGAATGACACGATACTCCACCGACAAGATCCGTGCTTGACGAAGATAATTCCACCAAGAACTGCCGCCACCGTGTATTAGTAAGATAGGAGGTAAATTCTTATCCCCAAATTCATGGAATTTCATGTTTAAACTCCTTACTGTAGGACTTTCATTAGCTAATTTTCCTTGTTCAATCAGCTCTTAAAAGCAGTACCACACACTCGACATAAAACGAGTGAACACTATGTATGCCAAGTGAACATGTATGTATGCGGGAACATGTCTATAAACCTTTTGACAATAGCATAAGGTTATCGTTAAAACGACAAACTGTGATTTACTCATTTCATTAAATCAGCTATTTCTTTCTTCCCATACGCCTTTACATTTTGAATTACATCCTGTTTCCTCTTAATTGATTCAAACAATGATATATCTAGTACATTTGCGAATTCTTCAAACTGAACCTGCCCGATTCTTCTTATTTCTTTAAGTTTCTCGGCATCTCTTACCTTTCTCTCTGCCTCGCTCTTGGGGTAGCCTTGCCCAAATGGCTCCGAGAAAAGAGCTTCTACGGTTCTTTCAAGATTTTCAGTACCTGACCATGTATAATCTTCACCTAATGGTAATGATATCGTATTTCCATTATTAATCTGAGCAAATAAATAGGCATCATTCGGTGTAGGTGCATACCCGCAAATGACATCAGGCATACTATTACAAGCAAGCATCATTCCTTGTCCGGAAGAACAGCCCGTAACAACGAAATCAACTGTCCTACTTGCCAACAAGATACCTACAAGAATAGAAATCTCTATATACGAATATTTTTCATTTTCTTCCATCGTACAGCCAAAATTTATAACCTCAGATTTCTTTGGAGCATACTTTAATACAGCATCATAGATTATTTGATTTTTAGTCGCTTGCGAACTTGCTTGAATAACTCCGATTCTCATCATTTCACCTACTACTTCTAATTTAATTATTTCTTTTTCTTTGGTTTGGGTGCCGGTAATTCATCATATATTGAATTGAACAAGCCTTTATTTTCTACACTTCATTTATTCACTGGTTGCAACTTTTGACATCAAAACTACCGCCTCCACATATGATAATATTTTTCTTTTATACTAACAAACAAAAGGCAGTAAAAATCATTTTAGAATGATACTGTGGAACGGAAAGATTTTCGCCACTTCAAAAGAAACGACATTCATCACTCTACTTTAAATTATAATAGATAATTCTCTAACATAGATCATCTAATTAGCAAATCGTTACTTTCAATAATGGATATCCTGATCTAAATTTTAAAATGTTGTTTCCTTACTAATTCTATTACTTGCTAATATCGTATAAATCAAATAACCAATAAAAATGATGATAAAAATAACATTAATTTTTAACACAAAATAGAGATTTAACAAATTTGCGAACGCATGAAATAATAGACAGTACCCCACAGATTTCGTTTGACGATAAAGAAGTCCTAAAACAAAACTTAAAAATAATGTATATATAAAAAATAAAATAAAAGGAAATCCTTGATGACTTTCTCCAACTATAA
>NZ_KV794152.1:512063-541358 GCF_001808665.1 Streptococcus sp. HMSC070B10
AACAAATGAATAATGAAATAAATACTACTATTTTTTCTTTTATTAAATACAAAATGTTTAAATTTTATATTATTACTTTTCAAATAAAAGCCACTTGCAATAGCTGGACCAAGTGCACCTACTATATGTAACATTCTCCCTATAAATGTTTCTAATCCCAAAATATGAGATTGAGTAAATATGGCAAGAAGTCCCCAAGCTATATAAGTAATTCCAAATGTACAATAAAGATAATTTTTTAAATTCTTTTTGTCAATTTCTGTCATTTTATCTTCCTTATTTTTATTATTTTATATGTAATATTTGTTACTGCTTCTTAGTTGCTCTAGATTATAACTACCTATATTCTATCATAAAAACACAAAAAAAGCCTTACAATCAAGGCTTTTCTATACTTTCACAAAAATCCTAATAAATTTCCATTCAACTTCTTCTAAGCATCTTTTCTAAAAAATAAATTGACAATCTCATCTTCTGAAAAGCCTAGCTCACCTAGTTTTTCAAACAAAATTTTCACTAGCTTGTTAGATTCTTGATATCTTAACTCCTTTATTTCTTGCTCGCTTGCTATGACAAAATATCCTAATGTTCCACAGCTAATAATCAAATTCTGTTCTTCGAGAACTTTCATTGCTTTTTGGACAGTTGCCGGATTACACTTCTCGTTTTCTGCTAATCTCCTTATTGAAGGAATTTGTTGTTCAGATGCATAATCACCTCTTAAAATAGTCGTTCTTAATTTTGATGCAATTTGTAAATATAGATGGTGTTTCATTTAATCTTTTTATTTTCACTTTTCCTAACAAACTTCCAATATGCAGAATAGGGGATGACTGTAGCTAGTAGAAGATAGTATTTATTTGCAAACATATCTGCTTCTCCTTTTGCATTGAAATGAATCGGAACTTTTTCTGGGAGAAATCTACAAATAACAACTATTATAGCTAGCATTACTAATAACACCAAAATATCTTTTATCAGTCTGTTTTTCATCTTATTTTTCTCCTTTAACTAGATAAAATTTTTCTTGCTTATTGTTAAATAAACACCCATTGTAATAACCAATAAAACTACTGATACTAACTGTAAAACAAATATAATCGGAAGATTAAACAGCCAATTAATCAAAAGTGGCGTAATAAGCGCAATCATACCAATAATTCCAGTTACAATAACAGGAAGACTTTGTTTGACAACTATCATCTCACTGTCCCAATCATAGTTAGGATATTTTTTATTTAATGCAATTCCGATTACAGTTATAAAAAAGGAGTAACATATAGGAACAATAATTAGGTTCGTGACTTGAATGAGATTCATATCTAGTTTTAGCACAAATACAGATACAGAAATCATATATCCAATCAAATGAAGTGTAAGATTAACAGCTATCTTAGCATTTAAAATCATTCTTACCTCAACCGGAGAACTTTTCAAAATCCAAATATTTTTACCCTCTAAAGACATAGATGAAGCTGCCGGGCAACTCAGAGAGAGCATAGATGCAATAAATAATGGAGCAAAATTTGAGAGATATTCATTTATATTTTCTATTCCTGAAGACTCTCCTATTTGTTCTATAGAATTAAAAAGCAAAAATATACTAAAAACACATAAAAGTATTACACCGAGGCCTGCATTCAAGACTGCCATATAAGAACTTAAAAATCGTCCAAGCTCTTTTTGATACAAGGCAAAAAATACCGATTTTCTTTCATAAGATACTTTGTCATTAGCATATCTTGATTTTGTATTGGCAAGTGTATTAAGTAGTCCATACTTCAACGAAGCAATTTTGACAAATAGATAAAAGACGACTATTGAAAGAACTATATAAAATCCCATCCCATAGTACATTGGAAAATTGTAGTATGACATAAATAGTCTAGAAATTGGATACAGTCCAGTAATTTGCTTAGCCAGAGTAACCCCAATACTACTTTCATCACCTGATTGCAAAGCTGATAATGCAAAATATCCAATTATACCTAACATCGCAAATGAAAAAATAAGAGAGATAACATTTTTCCTTTTAAAAAAAGATGAAGCGACAACAATAACGAGTCCCATGCATGTCGCTATACACATGGGAATCAAAGGGGCAAAAATTATAGAAGTAAAATACAATATAATCTGTAGGAGATTTAAACTTCCGTTCAAGCCCCATACAATTCCACCCGGAAGCATAAACATCAAGCCTATTAAAAAATTCAATAAGTACATAAACATGAACTTGCTGGTGATAATATACGAACTTTTAACAGGTAAGGATAGGAGAATTTTCATATCTCGACTGCCAAATAAAATGCCATTCGAATAAAAGACAGTCAAAAATAATATTGAAAAACTTGATACAGAGACCATATATGCTGGTATCAAGTCCTGCTGTCCGACGTGTACCAATGTTTTCGCTGTTAGTATATTATAAACAAAGCAAAATAAGGAAAGAGTTATTATGCCAAAACTCGCAATAGCAATTGAACTTTGTTTTTTATTTCCTGAATCTCTAATCTCGTTAATAGGAAAGAAATTTATTAATTGTGCTTTAATTAGTATCCAAATGTTACTCATCGTCCTGCACCTCCATGAAAAATGCTTCCAATGATTCATCACCTTTGACATCTCCTGTATTACCACTTGCAACTAACTTTCCATTTTTGATAATAGCAATCTTATTACATAATTTTTCTGCAACGTCCAATACATGGGTTGAAAAGAAAATAGCGCCTCCATCTGAAACACACTCATGCATAATTTTCTTTAGTAGGAAAGTTGCTTTGGGATCCAGCCCAACAAAGGGTTCATCTAAAATCAACAGTTTGGGAGAATGTACAAGTGCAGAAATAATGGCTGTTCGTTGCTTCATACCATGTGAATATGAAGAAATAATCCCCGAAAGATGCTCAGTCATATCAAATAAATCACCGTATTTTTGGATTCTCTCCCTGCGTATTTTTGTAGGAATTTCAAACAGATCAGCAATAAAATTAATATATTGAAGTCCTGTCATATGTTCATACAAATCTGGATTATCTGGGATATACGCCATCATTTTTTTACAAATAACAGGTTCTTCTTTAATAGAATGACCGTTGATAATTATACTTCCGTCTTCAAAATCATGGATACCAACAACTGCCTTTATCGTTGATGTTTTTCCCGCACCATTTGCCCCAATAAAACCATAAATATCTCCAGGCTGTACTGAAATAGACAGGTTATCCACAACCTTCTTATCTCCATAACTTTTACTAAAATTCTTTATCTCTAACATATTTTCGTCTCCATTGACAATTTGTCAGTAATATTTTGAAATAATACCGATAGCTTGTTTTGATTTAGCTATCGGTACGTAGTTCTCTTTACAAATATTCTATCTTTTTTAATTGCTAAAGAGTCCTTTTGTATTTAGATTTTGTTCCAGCATTATCTTAAATGCATTCAAGTAATCTTTGACAGGTTCTTTCTTTGAAGTTTTTATACCTATGTTATTTGAAACAAAAACATAGGCTGTCATCAGAAATTCTGCTGTTTCTGATGGATATTTTACAGAAAATACTTTTTCTGAGATGCCTTGATTTATTATCCTCTCAAAATATATAGTCAGTTTTTCAATGAGCTTATGAGATAACTTATCTAACATATAACGATTTTCTTCAAGATCAACCGTCTTTTGTAACTCAGTTCCTTCCGCTGAAACGTTATCTGTAGAGATTATTGTGGCATCTATAAAGGCTCTAATTTTTTCAATAGCAGTTTTGTCGTCATCATTGACAATCACATGAATATCTCTCAATAATTTCTCTGAATAACGTTCCACAAGATAATACAGAATATCTTCTTTGTTCTTAAAGTGATAGTATAACAAACCTCGTGATATATTTACCTTATCGACTATATCCTGAGTTGTTGTGTTCGCATATCCTTTCTCCATAAAGAGGAGCATAGCAGCATCCATAATCTCAGCCCGTCGAATTTCCGGATCTTTTACATCTCGCATTTTATTCCTCCTGATTATAAATCATACTACTTTACTGACAAATTGTCAATTATAAAATTACCTTTTTGAGGATACCAAAAAAACCTTGACACCAAGGCTTTTTCGTCAACATTTTTTCTAAGCTCGTACAAGCAGTGATGCTGCCTCAACATGATGCGTCTGCGGGACTAAAAAGGTTTGGGGAACCTTTTGAGGATTAACTACGTTTCTCTAACAAACTTACACATTCGACATGGTGCGTTTGAGGAAAAAGATCCACCGGCTGGACTTTCTTCAACTCATATCCCAATTCTTGGTAGAGTTTGATATCACGCGCCATAGTAGCGACATTGCAGGAGATATAGGCGATGCGGTCTGCTCCTGTTTGACTACTTGCCTTGATAAAGCTTTCGTTTAAGCCCTTGCGTGGAGGATCAACCAAAATAACGGTTGGTTGAATTCCTTCCTTGAGCCAATTCTTCATAGCATTTTCAGCTGTGTCACAGACATAGTGGGCGTTTGAAATATTGTTCAGCTGAGCATTCTTTTTGCTATTCTCAACCGCTTCTGAAATCACTTCAACACCGTAGACTTCCTTGACGTATTTCGCAACAGAGAGGCCAATTGTTCCTATACCAGAATAGGCATCGATGACCACATCATCTTCTTTTAATTTAGCAAAGTCAATGGCTGTCTGATAGAGTTTCTCAGCCATTTGAGTATTGACTTGGTAAAAAGCGGGTCCAGCGATTTGGTAGTCATTTCCCAACATCTGGTCAGTGATAAAGTCTTGTCCATAAAGGGTGCGCCATTCCTTACCAAAAATCGCATTGGTGTTCTGGTCGTTGATATTCTGCATGACAGATACAATCTCTGGAAACTGCTTGATTAGTTGTTCAATCAATTGGTCGACACGAAAAATTTTGGGACGAGTTGTTACTAAAATGACCATAATTTGTCCTGAATAATGTCCGCGACGAACCACAATATTCCGAATCAAGCCAGCTTGTTCCTTTTCATCATAAGGTTTCAAATCATAACGACGGAGCAAGTCGCGTAGGGCTACAACTACCTCATCAATCACAGGATCTTGGATAAAAAAATCTTCCAGTGGCATGAGGTCATGGGAATTCTTACGGAAAAATCCTGTTTCCAAGAGACCATTGACTCGACGAACAGGCACCTGCGCCTTGTTGCGGTACTTGACTGGATTTTCCATACCTAAAGTTTCAGGAACCTCTACATCAGCAATTCCAGCAATCTTATATAGACTGTCCTTAACTTGCTTGGTTTTAAATTTGAGCTGTTCTGGATAGGCAAGATGACCTAAATCCGCGATTCCTGAACGCAGGTAAGCCAAATCTAGATCTTGATTACGGTATGGTGATTGGACAAGGTATTCTTCAACTTTCCCAAAACCAATCTTTTTATTGACCTTGAGGACACGCATGAGGATTTTTTCACTCGGTAAAGCATTCTCGACAAAAAAGACCAAACCATCAACCTTGGCAACTCCTGCCCCTTCATGGGTCAAGTCGACAATTTCAACTTCTACAATATCATTTTTCTTTAACATTCTCTTCTCTTTCTATTGGCCGATAAAAAAGACGGCAACGTTACGGTTACCATCTATTATACCATGAAATTTCTTAAGAACCAAAACTCTTGAAGAAGTTGACAATGGCTTGCCAGAGGGAGCTTAAGAAGTTCCCGCCATCCTCTAGCGCCTTATCCGCATCAAAGTTAAGGTTAATATTTTTAAAACTGTCGCCAGCTTGTGATACGATGCTTTGTTTAAGGTCATTCAAAGTTTTAGTGAAGTCTGCATTGCTGAGGATATCACTCTTTGAGAGATTCAAAGCAAAATTGATGATGATATTGATTTGGTTTCCTGTTATAACCTGATCGAGTTTGTAATTTTTTAAGGTATCTTCAACGATTTTGCGGACATCTTCCTCTGTCAGATTTCCCTTACTTTCTTTAGCTTTGGCAAGTCCTGACTTGATATCGGCTAGGGCAACGTTTAATTTATTAGCATCATAGTCAGTTTTATCCTTGTTTTCAGCATTGATATCTGACAAAGCCTTCAACTCTTCTTGAGCCAACTCTTTGTTGGCTTGTGGCACCTTGGCTCCATTAGCTTCAAGTGAATAGTAAATCCCTGCTAAGGCACTCTCACCTGTAACTGGAATGGGGGCTGCTACAGTGATTTTGGCGTGTTCCACACCCAAAGTTACGGCCGCATTGCGGTACATATCCTGCGTCACCTTAGTGATGTTTTCTGGTGTTTCAATCTTAACCTCAAGTGGCGACTTGTCACCGAGCTTTTGGATCTTGGCTGATGAATACAACTGTAAACTAGAGTCATTGGCCACATTCATGATTTTAGAATAGACATCAGGTGTCATAGTCTTGAGTTCTTTTGTGTCAGATGAGGCATTGTAGCCTAATTTTTTTAAAGTTTGATTTTTTTGGTCTTCAGACAATGAAGAACCTAGGACATATTCAGGTTGGACATAGGTTTCATCGATAACTTTTTGAACATCTGTTGCTGCATGGGCGCTATTCAAAGCTGTTACTGCCCACAAGACCGCAGCACTGGTCAGAAAGAGTTTCTTTCTCATAGGGAATTCCCTCCTTTACCTTTCTAGAGTAATATATCTATCTTAAAGAAAACTTATATCAAAAACACCTGGACTAGCCAGATGTCGAAAAGAGAGTGAAAGTTTTAATGATGTAAAGGTTGAGTTGCACCTGTCTAGAATAATAATAGTTTCCTCCATTTACATAGAGTTCGGCTCCATGAAAAATGGAAATGGGATGAACATAACTATAAGTCTTTCCAGTGGTATTGCCAAGCAAGGGAGCAACGGTCTCACGAGAGTACTGTTTGGCCAGAGCCAAGGTATTTTCCTTGCCATTTTGGGCGATAAAATCGATATAGGCAGGTCCAAAATTATAGGCTTGAACAGCCGTCCAGACATCCACCCCCTTCTTCTGAGCCAGATAGAGATTGTCTGTCAGAGTTTGAACGCCTTGTCGAATGCTAGAGGCATTATCATTGATGGTATTGGTGGAACCACTTGCAGACTCACTAGACTGCATAACATCGCCTTCTTTTCCTTTTGTTTCGGTATAAATCATAGCGAGCACAAGCTCTTCGTTTGCTGGGGTGTCTTTTTCACTCAAGATTTCTCGCACCATGGGTTGATAGGTCATGACTTGTTTGACATCCTGGTGAACGCGATAAGCTTTATAGCCAGCAAAAAGGAAGACTGCTAGTACAAGCACTCTTCGAATTCGTTTAAACATTATTTACTTTGGATATCCTCGATATTTTTGATTAAGATAGAGTAGGTTCCATTGTCGTTTTGGATAAACTCAACAGACTCGGCGTCTTGATAGACGTTATTGGGAACGATGAGCTCAATTCCATTTGACAAGGAGAGTTTTTGGTTTTCAAATTTCTTTAATTGGCGACTGGCATCAATTTCATCAAATTGAACAGGCTCTGGTACAGCTTCCTTGACTTGATCAATAAAGCTCAAACGAGCCGTCAGATTGTTGTCAAAAAGGTCGTTAGCCAATTTCTCAGGAGATAATTCATTGCTTTCTTCTAAGTTATTGAAAATCGCTGATTTGACCTTAGATTGAAATTGAAAATCATCTGTATTAAAAGATTCAGCAATTCTCTGGGCCGTTTTTTCCAGTTCTTTGATAGATTTCTTGGGTGAAATCTTAGGAGCAACAGCAAGAAGATTATCTGAAAAATAGTTCAAAAAAGTCCCGTTGTACTTGATTCGTTTTTCAATCAGATGGTACTTGCGACTCTGAAGATTGACCACCAAGGCCTCATCAGCACCCGTTCCAAATCCAGGCAGGTTATTCTGAGTCAGCTTGATTGGATTATCAACTTCTCCTCCGAGGTGGGTCAAAGTCTCCCTCAGGGAAATTCGTAAGAAAGCAAAATGTTCTACACCTTCTTTAGAAAATTGCACAAAAATCAAGTCATTGGTCTTGAGATTTTCGGAAATGCTGAACTCCTCTTTCCAGAGATTAGCCAGTGTTACTGATGTCTCCAACAAATCGTCTGTGATGTGATTGAAGAAGGGATTTTCTTCCTCGAAAATCCCAGTCTTGGCTTCATCTGAATACACACGTTCAATTTTTTTCCGCAGGTATTCTTCGATTTTTGGAGTGATATTGAGAAACTTATCCGCTAGAAACAGCTCGGTATCATCCGGGCTAAACTGATGGATAATGGCTTTCTTAATATAAATGTCCATAAAAGTTTTAGTCCTCGTATAATGGGAAGGCATCTGTCAATGCTTTGACATCGCTTCTCACTTCTTCTAAGACAGCTTCATTTCCTGCATTCTTAAGGGTTTTAATGATAAGTTCAGCCACTTTGCGACTTTCTTCTTCACCAAATCCACGTGCAGTAATAGCTGCTGCTCCGATACGAATACCACTTGTCTTGAATGGTGACAAGCTTTCGTAAGGGATTGAGTTTTTATTTAGGGTAATATTGACTTCATCCAGCAAGTTTTGAGCAACTTTGCCGTTTTCTACAACCTTAGTCACATCCACTAGGAAGAGGTGGTTTTCAGTTCCGCCAGAAATGATACGGAAATCAGGGTCTTGCGAGAAGACATCCGCCATAGTCTTGCTGTTCTTGATAACATTGGTAGCATATTCCTTGAAAGCTGGATCCAAAACTTCTTTGAAAGAAACAGCTTTAGCTGCTACAACATGCTCCAAAGGACCACCCTGAATACCTGGGAAAATAGCTGAATTGATTTTCTTAGCAAGTTCTTCGTCATTAGTCAAAATCAAACCACCACGAGGTCCACGAAGGGTTTTGTGAGTCGTTGTTGTAGTGATATGAGCGTATGGCACTGGACTTGGGTGAAGACCAGCAGCAACCAAACCAGCGATATGGGCCATGTCTACCATGAGCTTCGCCCCAACAGCATCCGCAATTTCACGGAATTTTGAAAAGTCGATAATTTGAGAATAGGCTGAAGCACCAGCTACGATTAATTTTGGTTTTACTTCTTGGGCTTGTTTCAAGATAGCATCAAAATCCAAGAGTTCCGTTTCAGGATCCACACTATAAGAAACAAAGTTGTAGGTTTGACCTGAGAAGCTAACAGGAGCCCCATGAGTCAAGTGTCCACCTGCTGCCAAATCCATCCCCATAACGGTATCACCAGGCTCAATCAAGGCCATGTAAGCCGCACAGTTGGCTTGGCTTCCAGAGTGAGGTTGGACATTAGCAAATTTAGCACCGAAAATTTCTTTTGCGCGTTCAATAGCTAGAGATTCCACCACGTCTACTACATCTGTTCCACCATAATAACGGCGTCCTGGGTAACCTTCAGCGTATTTATTCGTCAAGATAGACCCTTGAGCTGCCATAACTGCCTTGGAAACCACGTTTTCCGAAGCGATCAACTCAATGTTGTTTTGTTGGCGTTCCTCTTCTTTGGCAATAGCATTCCAGAGATCAGCATCATATGCTTTAAAATCGTCTTTGTCAAAAATCATAGGTCTTCTCCTTTATAGTGTGACAGGTCCTTTAGTTTAAGAAAATAAACTAAAAGATGCGAATAAACCGTTTCTGCATTTTATCACAAGTATAACCAACTTTTTCATAAAATGCATGAGCACCCAGACGATGATCTGCAGAGTTTAAGCGGATAAACCCATAATCACGTCTTTTTGCTTCTTCTTCCAACCCTTGTAATAAGCTTTTACCAATACCTTGACCTTGCGCGTGAGGTAAAACTGCTAAAGCTAAAATATTAAATCCTGCTTTAGAATAAAGTGATTCATAGACCTCAGCGTGTACATATCCAAGCAAGGCATGACTAGCTGCATCCTCATAGCCAAGTAGGAAATGATGAGAATCCTGAGCCAGTCTAGCTAGTTGGCTAGCCGTTTCCCCTGGACTAAAAGAGTAGCCCAAAGCCTCTTGGTTAATGTCACATATAGCTTTCACATCAGTTTCTCTTAAATTTCTTAGCATCTCATTCCTCCTCAAAAGAAATCTCTGGCAACTGAGCAAGAATATCATCTCGCTTAATCGCCCCTTGGCGTAAGATTTTAACCTTGTCTCCAGATAAGTCCAAAATAGTTGAATCCTGTCCAGTTAGAAAAGCATCGTCTTCCAAACCCAGAACATCTTGGTCAAAATCCTCTAGAATCTGACTAAAGGTCACTCCACTTGCCTGACCTGAGATATTGGCAGACGGTCCAATCAAGGGCCCCGTCTCTCGAATCAAATCAAGGGTAATGGGATGACTCGGCATCCGAAATCCAACAGTTGCAAGGCCAGAATTGACCCAATAGGGAACTCGGTCATTGGCTTCGAGGATAATGGTCAAGGGACCTGGTAAAAAGGTCTCTACAAGTTTTTGTAGATAAGTTGGCTGATTCTTTGAAAAGTTCAAGATATCCTCTAAAGAGGCGATATTGAGATTAAGCGCCTTGTCTCTGGGACGACGTTTAATCTGGTATACATGATTAACTGCTTTTTCGTCTAGAGCCTTGGCAAAAAGACCGTAAACCGTCTCTGTAGGTAGAACGACAGCTCCACCATTTTCCAACTCTTGTTTAATCCTGTCCATCATCAACCACGACCATCCTATCTTGACCAAATTGGTCCTTAAGTGTTCTTACACGTTTTTCAGGAAGATGCTTCCTAAAAAGTTCAGGAACACTTTGACCTTGCTTGTATCCAATTTCAAGGTAAATTTTACCACCATCTTTGAGATAGTCTTTTGCATCTTCCGCAATTCTACGGTAAATAGCTAGGCCATCCTCGTCTGCAAAGAGGGCTAGATGTGGCTCCGAATGCAAAACATTCAAACCGACCTCTGACTCATCTTCACGAGAGATATAGGGTGGATTGGATACAATTATATCATATTTTTCAGAAATTTCTGCAAAACAATCAGATTTTTTGAAAAATATATTAAGTTTTTGATTTTTAGCATTCTCGGACGCAAGGTTAAGAGCTTCTTGGGAAATATCTGCTGCTGTCACTGACCAATCTGGTCTATTTTTTGCTAAGGCTAGAGCAATAGCTCCACTACCTGTTCCAATATCCAGAACTGAAAGATTCGTCTCAGGATTTTCAGCCAGGATAAGCTCTACCAACTCCTCTGTTTCTGGACGAGGGATCAATACTCGCTCATCAACTTTTAACTGCATTCCATAAAAATCTGCCTGTCCAATGATGTACTGTGCCGGTTTATGAGCTGCTAACTGTTGGAAAATTCCTTTTACAAATACTTCTTCCTCTTCCGTCACTTCCTGCTGGAGGGCAAAAACGAAATCTGTAAAAGATAGATTTTTCAGGCTACGATAGACAAAAGAGAGGCTTTCAGCTTCCTCTCCTTGTCTTATCAACTCTTCCTCAAAATCTGAAAATAATTGAGCTAATTTCATTATTTATTTAATTCTTCTAATTTTTGTGTTTGGTCATAAAGAACCAAGGCATCCACAACTTCATCCAATTTACCAGACAAAATGGTATCTAGTTTTTGGAGGGTTAAGCCGATACGGTGATCTGTGACACGGTTTTGTGGGAAGTTATAAGTACGAATCCGTTCTGAACGGTCACCAGTACCGATTGTCGACTTACGCTCAGCGTCTTGTTCATCCTGAGCAATTTGTGCAAAGTGGTCAGCAACACGCGCACGAATAATCTTCATAGCCTTCTCACGGTTCTTCTGCTGGGTACGTTCTTCCTGCATCTCAACCTTGATATTGGTTGGCAAGTGAACGATACGAACAGCAGTCGCAACCTTATTGACGTTCTGTCCACCAGCACCAGATGCGTGGTAGATATCAACACGAAGGTCTTTTGGATCAATATCATATTCTACTTCTTCGACTTCTGGCATAACCAAAACTGTCGCTGTAGAGGTGTGGACACGGCCTTGGCTTTCCGTCACAGGGACACGTTGTACACGATGAGCACCTGACTCATACTTGAGTTTAGAGTAAACAGACTGACCTGAAACCATGGCAACGACTTCTTTGAAACCACCGACACCGTTCATAGAAGCTTCCATGACTTCAAAGCGCCAGCCTTGGGCTTCTGCATACTTTTGGTACATAGTTAGAAGGTCTCCGGCGAAAAGTGCAGCTTCGTCACCACCAGCTGCTCCACGAATTTCAAGGATGATGTTCTTGTCATCGTTTGGATCCTTTGGAAGGAGCAAAATTTTGAGTTTTTCTTCGTATTCTTCTTTTTCAGCCTTGGCATCTTTTAGCTCTTGCTTGGCCATTTCTTCCAAGTCAGCATCTCCACCTGATTCCTTAATCATCTCTTCAGCATCAACGATGTTTTGAAGGACTTGTTTGTACTCACGGTAGGCTGTTACTGTGTCACGAGTTGAAGCCTCTTCTTTTGAAAGCTCCATAAAACGTTTGGTGTCTGAAACGACATCTGGGTCACTGAGCAACTCTCCTAATTCTTCATAACGGTCTTCTACAGCTTGTAGTTGATCATAGATGTTCATTTTTCTTCATTCTCCTTATTGATTTCAGGGGCAAAATAATGTTTACGGCAAACTGAGATATAGGTTTCATTACCACCGATCTGAATCTGTTCTCCATCATAAACGGGCAGTCCATCCTGTGTACGCAACACCATAGTCGCCTTTTTCTTACAATACTGGCAAATGGTCTTAATCTCATCAATCTTATCTGCTAATAGCAAGAGATACTTGGAACCTTCGAACAGTTCATTGCGAAAATCATTTTTCAAACCAAAAGCCATGACGGGTATATCTAACTCATCAACAACACGAGCTAGGTCGTAAACATGGTGACGCTTAAGAAACTGGGCCTCATCAACTAACACACAGTATGGTTTTTCAGATAGGTCTCGGATATAGCCGAAGATATCAGTTGTTTCCTCAATCGCAATGGCAGGGCGTTTCATACCGATCCGACTCGACACATAGCCAATACCGTCACGAGTATCAAGAGCTGATGTCATAATCACAACACCCTTTCCTTGCTCCTCATAGTTATAGGCCACCTTGAGAATCTCAATGGTCTTACCAGAGTTCATGGTCCCATAACGATAATACAACTGTGCCATGTTTCTTGCTTCACGTCCATTTCTAAATTTTTGCTACATTCTAGTATATCATAATTTTCTTAAGCTTTAAATGGCAAAATGTGGTAAAATAGAAGAAATCAAAAACTAGTGGAGGAAGCTATTATGCCATTTGTACGCATCGATTTATTTGAAGGACGCACGCTCGAGCAAAAGAAAGCTCTTGCTAAGGAAGTAACGGAAGCCGTTGTCCGTAACACTGGAGCACCTCAATCTGCTGTTCATGTCATCATCAACGACATGCCAGAAGGAACCTACTTCCCTCAAGGTAAAATGCGCACCAAATAATCTAGCTTAAGCAGAATTGCTTAGGCTTTTTCAATCTCCAAGTAGCATCCATTGAAGAAATAACCTAAATTTGTTACAATTTGAAAGGATACTTGGAAAAATTTCCAAGAAAAGAGCTATTAATTAAAGGAAATATTATGATTACACGTGAATTTGATACCATCGCTGCTATCTCTACTCCACTAGGTGAAGGGGCTATTGGTATTGTCCGCCTGAGCGGGACAGATAGTTTTGCTATTGCGCAAAAGATTTTTAAAGGAAAAGACTTGAGCAAGGTTGCCAGCCACACTCTCAACTACGGTCACATTGTTGATCCTCTGACTGGAAAAGTCATGGACGAGGTCATGGTTGGAGCCATGAAATCTCCAAAAACATTCACTCGTGAGGATATTATCGAGATTAACACCCACGGTGGGATTGCCGTGACCAATGAAATTCTCCAACTAGCTATCCGTGAAGGAGCTCGATTAGCTGAGCCTGGTGAATTTACCAAACGTGCCTTTCTCAACGGTCGTGTGGACTTGACACAGGCTGAGGCTGTGATGGATATCATCCGTGCCAAAACTGACAAAGCCATGAACATTGCGGTCAAACAACTAGATGGTTCCCTTTCTGACCTTATTAACAATACCCGTCAAGAAATCCTCAATACACTTGCCCAAGTTGAGGTCAATATCGACTATCCTGAGTATGACGATGTTGAGGAAGCCACTACTGCTGTTGTCCGTGAGAAGACAATGGAGTTTGAACAATTACTAACTAATCTCCTTAGGACAGCCCGTCGCGGCAAAATCCTCCGTGAGGGAATTTCAACAGCTATCATCGGCCGTCCTAACGTTGGAAAATCCAGCCTCCTCAACAACCTCTTACGTGAGGACAAGGCTATCGTTACAGACATTGCTGGTACAACTCGAGATGTCATCGAAGAATACGTCAACATCAACGGTGTTCCTCTCAAATTGATTGACACAGCTGGTATTCGTGAAACGGATGATATCGTTGAACAAATTGGAGTTGAGCGTTCGAAAAAAGCCCTCAAGGAAGCCGACTTGGTTCTACTGGTGCTAAATGCCAGTGAACCACTAACCGCCCAAGACCGCCAACTCCTAGAAATCAGTCAGGAGACTAATCGCATTATTCTTCTTAATAAAACCGACCTGCCAGAAACGATTGAAACTTCAGAACTTCCTGAAGACGTTATTCGTATTTCAGTCCTAAAAAACCAAAATATTGATAAGATTGAAGAACGTATCAACAACCTCTTCTTTGAAAATGCTGGTCTAGTCGAGCAAGATGCTACTTACTTGTCCAACGCCCGTCATATTTCCTTGATTGAGAAGGCTGTTGAAAGTTTGCAAGCTGTTAATGAAGGGCTGGAACTAGGTATGCCAGTTGACTTGCTTCAAGTTGACTTGACCCGTACTTGGGAAATCCTCGGAGAAATCACTGGGGATGCTGCTCCTGATGAACTCATCACCCAACTCTTTAGCCAATTCTGTTTAGGAAAATAAGAAAAATCCATGATCCTTCATTAGGTCATGGATTTTATTGTCTTTATTAGTAATCTGGTCTTAAAACCCCTGTTACAGTTGCCTTAGTCGCTTCGTAGTCGCCATCTACGACAACCTTGATAATACGTTTAGCATCTTCTTCTGGTGCTGGAACTAGAGGTAGACGAGTTGGTCCAGCTTCAAATCCCATGTAGTTAAGAACCGCCTTAACAGGAGCAGGACTTGGATAAGAGAAGAGGGCATTGACCTTAGGAATGAATTTACGCTGAATAGCTGCGGCTTTTTTCATATCGCTTTCTGCAATTGCAGTGAACATCTCGTGCATCTCATCCCCATTTGTATGAGAGGCAACAGAAATAACCCCATCCGCACCAAGGTTCATGGCATGGAAAGCATCTCCATCCTCACCAGTATAGACCAAGAACTCTTCTGGCTTGTGCTCAATCAAGTAAGCCATATTAGCCAGGCTAGTACATTCTTTGACACCAATAATATTTGGATGGTCAGCCAAACGAAGCATGGTTTCTGGAGTCAATTCGACAACCACACGCCCTGGAATGTTATAGATAATAATAGGTAAGTCAGAAGCATCTGCAATTGCTTTAAAGTGCTGGTACATTCCTTCTTGCGAAGGTTTGTTGTAGTAAGGAACAATAGCAAGCCCAGCAGCAAAACCACCAAATTCTGCTACTTCTTTGACAAACTCAATAGAGTCACGCGTATCATTGGTACCCACACCCGCAATCAAAGGAACACGTCCATTGACAACTTTTTGTACAGCCGCAAAGAGCTCCAACTCTTCATCGTGAGTCAAGGTTGGACTCTCAGCAGTGGTACCTGCGAGAAGAATTCCATCCGTATGATGCGCCAACAGATGCTCAATCAAGGCTGGAATGGCATCAAAGTTGATGGAACCATCCTCGTGGAAGGGAGTAATAAAGGCTGTGATGATTTTACACTCTTTTAAATCTTTATAAGACATGAGAAACACCTCTCTATTTCAAAGAAGGAGTTCATCTGAACTCCTAAACAATATGACTATTTTAATTCAAATTTCAATTCAGCTGTTGGACGAACCAAGCCACGTTCGTGCAAAGTTTCTGCAATCTGAACTGAGTTCCAAGCAGCACCTTTGAGAAGGTTATCTGAAACAACCCACATGTGGATTCCTTTTTCAGCATCCAAGTCTTTACGGATACGACCAACAAAGGTATCACGCGAACCAACTGCATTGATGGCTTGAGGATAAATTTGATGAGCGACATCATCCTCAAGAACAGCACCTGGGAAAGCTGCGATAGCTGCTTTTACTTCTTCGATTGGAGCCACTTCTTTTGTTTCGATGTAAACAGACTCAGAGTGAGCTGACAAGACTGGAATACGCACACATGTTGCAGATACTGCAATGCTATCATCTTCCATGATTTTCTTAGTTTCCTTAGTCATCTTCATCTCTTCGTAAGTGTAATCATTGTCAGTGAAGACATCGATTTGTGGAAGAGCATTAAAAGCGATAGGATAATGTTTCTTATCACCACCTGAAGGCAAGATTTCCGCATGCAAATCACGTGGGTTTACACCATCATTCAAGACTTCACGAAGTTCACGTTGTGTCTCAAGAATTGCTCCCATACCAGCACCTGAAACTGCTTGGTAAGTTGAAACAATGATACGGTCTAAGCCCCATTTTTGGCGAACTGGCTCAAGAGCTACCATCATTTGAATTGTTGAACAGTTAGGGCAGGCAATGATTCCGTTGTGAGCATCAAGTGCATGAGCATTGACCTCTGGAACAACCAAAGGCACATCTGGATTTTGACGGAAGTAAGATGTATTATCTACTACTACTGCTCCAGCTTTCACTGCGTATGGTGCATACTTAGCTGATGTAGAACCACCTGCTGAAAAGAGAGCAATATCAACTCCTTCAAAAGCTGTTTCAGTCGTTTCTTCAATCGTAATATCTTGACCTTTAAATTTCAAAGTCTTGCCTGCTGAACGAGCAGAAGCAAGGTAACGGATTTTATCGATTGGAAGTGTTGATTCTTCCAACATTTTTATCATCTGAGCTCCGACAGCACCTGTCGCGCCGACTACAGCAACTGTATATCCCATAAATAACCTCTTTCGGAATTTTCTAAAAATTTCTATAATAGATGTATTATACTACTTTTTCCATGAATTGCAAAGCTTTTTCATCATTTTTTGGAAAATAAAAATCCCCAGTCGCTAGACTAGGGACTAAGAGGCATCTTCATGTGATGAGCAGGTTCACACAACTCATCAAGGTCCGCTCCTGCGTTATGACCTCCTTATGCTCAATAGTAGTCCGAAGACTACCTATCGACTCATCGCGTCTATTATATTACTAGAAATAAGTGGGTTTGTCAATAAAAAATTTTTGCAGGATGACTTTTATTATACAAAAGTCAGAATTTTTTCTCGCGAGCATAAGAAAAAACTCTTGTATTCAAGTGTTTCCCTGTAAATATCATGCTAATTGCCGGGATTGAACCGGCGACCTCATCCTTACCATGGATGCGCTCTGCCAACTGAGCTAAATCAGCTTACTTAAAAAGTATACTATAGTTAGATAATCTTGTCAAGTTTCCTTAGATATTTTCCATAAGAAAAAGCCAGGTAATAGCTACCTAGCTTATCTTCTTCTATTTGCTTAAATCAATTCGACGACCAATTTTACCAATAATAATCGCGCCAATAATCAATGAAGCAAATTCACCAATTCCTGTTGTGAACCAAGTAAGGAAAAATGGTAATTGCGCTACGATATTCAACTCGGCAGCAATTGTAAACATGGAAATTGAAAAGAGGATTGAAAAGAAGAAATGATCTTTTCGAATCAATCCATTAAAGAGGTAATCCTTGCTATATTTTGCAAAAAGCCAAACACCTAGACTGAGGAATACTAAGGTTGATCCACCACCAACAAAGACATCTAGCAGTCCGAAACTAAAGAAATTGGCAATCATACAACCGATAGTAACTCCGATAATGTACTTTGGATTGTAAAAAGCCATAAAGTTCATCATTTCTGAAATACGAAACTGATAAGCACCATAGCTGATGGCATTTAGGGGCGGTGTAACAGTCAAAACGACATAGATAGCAGCAACGATTGCAATATCTGCAACATCACGAATAGTTAATTTTTTCATCTTTTCTCCTTTGGCGGTTTCCCGCGTATAATATGCTTGGTGAAAGAAGCTAAGCACCAAGGGTTGATTTAATCAACCTTACTAGTATAGCACAATAGCCTGCTTTATGCTATACTAAAAGCATGAAAAAACGCATTCAAAGTCTCTTCGTGAATGAGCTCTTAGCCTATCTTTTTTTTTGGAATAGCAACTACTCTTGTCTCCATTCTAGCCAGATTAGTCATTTATCAATTAACCCATAAAGAACTCCTTGCAACTGGACTAGCAAATAGTATCGGTATCCTATTTGCATTTATTACAAATGATAGGCTTGTCTTTAAGCAAGCTAGAGAGAATTGGTCAATTCGTTTAGTAAAATTTACTATAGCACGTCTTTCTACTTTTCTTTTAGACTTGTTTTTAACTTTTCTATTTGTAACTCAGTTTCCTAATATTATCGGGCAATTTGTAAATTATAATATTAATAAGGTAAACAGTATTGAAACAGTTATTGCACAATTCTTAATAATTATCCTCAATTACATTTTTAGTAAGGTATTTATTTTTAAAAAATAAGAAAAAATTTAAGCATATAGTTTGCAAGAATTTCTTAATTAATATATAATTAAGTGTAAAAATTTTTTGAAAGGAAATTATGAAAATGTTAAAAGATCTTAAAGCATTTTTGCTTCGTGGTAATGTTGTTGACCTTGCTGTCGGTGTGATCATTGCTTCTGCTTTTGGTGCAATCGTTACATCACTTGTTAACGATATCATCACTCCACTTATTTTGAATCCAGCCTTGGAAGCTGCGAAAGTACAAAACATCGCTGAGCTTGCTTGGAATGGTGTTACATATGGTAAATTCTTGAGTGCTGTTATCAACTTCCTAGTTATCGGTACTGTTCTCTTCTTCGTTATCAAAGGTATTGAAAAAGCTCAAAGCCTTACTAAGAAAGAAGAAGCTGCTGAGGAAGCTCCAGCTGGTCCAACTGAGTTGGAAGTACTTCAAGAAATCAAAGCTCTCCTTGAGAAAAAATAATCGATTAAAAGGATCTAGCACAAAGCTAAATCCTTTTTTCTTTACTCTTTCGGTAACTTGCCTGCTTTCTCAAGCATTTTCTTAATAAGATAAGGCATCTTAACATTTTCACGACCTTTTTTCTCAATCAATTTTTTCACAAATTCTGGCATTTGTAAATCTTGAGATTCAGCCAAGATATTTTTCGTCTCATCTGAAGGAACTAACTCATCAAAGGTTTCTTCTTCTGGGAGAAATTCCTTAAACTCTTGATGTTCATTAGCTCTGACTGTATTAACCAAGGCATCAATCAAGCGATAATCCGTATTTGGCATTTGTGGACGATGGTAGTTCACCCCAAATTCTTGACACAAGTCATAACATTCCACATCATTGTCAAACAAGACTTCAATGTGCTCACTAATAAAACTAATAGGTACAAAAATATAATGGTCTGGATGTTCTTTCTGTTCTCTAAGATACTCCAAGACATCTGGCTTAATCCATGGAATCCCGATATCACTCTCACTTTGCCAGGTATTTGTATATTGCTCAGAACTCAAACCTAGTTTTTCAGCGACTAACTTGCTATTTTCAAAAATTTGGTCAATATAAGGGTCACCAAAATCCAAGGCAAAAATGGGCACACTGTGGGCTGAAAAAATGACTTTAAAGCTATCTTGCTTCACTTCATATTTTAAAATCTTAGCAATTTCATCTGCCCAATAGTTTAAGAGCGCTTCTTCTTGATACCAGTCTTTAATAACTAAAAATTGGATTTGCTTGCTTTCTAAAAATTTCTCATATCCCATGACAGAGTAAAAAGAATAATGAGGCTCCAAAATCAAGCAAATACACTGCTCGATTCCGTCTGCTTCCATCTGACCTATCACATCTGGGATAAAGGGTCTTGAAAACTTATTAGCAAAATAAACACTGTATTCATTCCTCAGCCTAGCTTCTACCAAGGCAACCTCTTCACGGGTAATTTTTTGCAAAGGCGTGCCTCCAATTCGTACATAATTATCATAGAGTGTTTGAATTTCATGGTCTTGAGGTCTCACTCCACGACGAATATTGGTGAAAAAATCAGCCACACCTTCAAAGGTAATCTCTTCTGGCGAACCGAAAGTCATCATTAAAATTGCTTTTTTCATAATCGCTTCCTTGTGATATTTTTATCAAGTTTATTTTATCATTAATTCGTTGATAAGTAAACGCCAACATAGCGAATTTCCCTAACTTCTGTCTTTTGTTTTTCTCTCTTTTCTATGATACAATGGAAAAAATGAATTCAAAAGGAGCTTTTTATGACTTACCCCAATCTCTTGGATCGCTTCTTAACCTACGTTAAGGTCAACACGCGCTCTGATGAACACTCTACTACTACTCCAAGTACGCAGAGTCAGGTAGATTTTGCTACCAATGTCCTTATTCCTGAAATGAAACGTGTTGGATTACAAAATGTTTATTATCTACCAAATGGTTTTGCAATTGGAACCTTGCCAGCCAATGATCCATCTTTAACACGTAAGATTGGCTTTATATCTCACATGGATACTGCTGATTTTAATGCCGAAGGAGTCAATCCACAGGTAATTGAAAACTACGATGGTGGTGTGATTGAACTTGGAAATTCTGGTTTCAAACTCGATCCAGCCGACTTCAAGAGTCTTGAAAAATATCCAGGACAAACACTCATCACAACCGATGGAACAACCTTACTAGGAGCTGATGACAAGTCAGGAATTGCTGAGATTATGACAGCCATTGAATATCTGACTGCCCATCCTGAAATCAAGCACTGTGAAATTCGTGTTGGTTTTGGACCAGATGAAGAAATCGGTGTTGGTGCTAATCAATTTGATGCAGAAGATTTTGATGTGGATTTTGCTTATACTGTAGATGGTGGACGTCTCGGAGAACTTCAGTACGAGACTTTTTCAGCAGCTGGGGCTGAATTGCATTTCCAAGGTCGCAATGTCCACCCTGGTACCGCCAAAGGGCAAATGGTCAACGCCCTTCAGTTAGCAATTGATTTTCATAACCAACTTCCAGAGAATGAACGTCCTGAGTTGACATCAGGTTACCAAGGCTTCTACCATCTTATGGATGTGACTGGAAGCGTTGAGGAGGCGCGTGCAAGCTACATCATTCGCGATTTTGAAAAGGATGCCTTTGAAGCTCGTAAGAAAGCTATGCAAGCAATCGCTGATAAAATGAATCAAGAACTTGATAGCGACCGTGTCACCCTGAACTTGACAGACCAGTACTACAATATGAAAGAAGTCATTGAAAAAGATATGACTCCAATTACCATTGCTAAAGCCGTTATGGAAGATTTAGGTATCACTCCTATAATCGAACCAATCCGTGGAGGGACAGACGGCTCTAAAATTTCCTTTATGGGAATCCCTACTCCCAATATCTTTGCGGGTGGTGAAAATATGCACGGACGTTTTGAATACGTCAGCCTTCAGACTATGGAACGTGCAGTTGATACCATCATTGGTATCGTAGCTTATAGAGACTAAAAAAGACGAGGTAGCTCAGCTACCTCGCCTTTCTTTTTATTCTGCTGGTTTTTCTTGATTTCCAGTACTTGTTGTAGATTCTGTTGTTTCCTTTTCTGAAGTTGATTCATCTGGTTTAGAATCTGTTGCCTTGCTCGGTTTGTTTTCGTCGATGGCAGTTTCACTGTTAGATTCTGTAGTTGAGTTAGGTTGGTTTTCAGCACTTGTCTTATCACCATTTGATTCAGCATTTGTTGATGGAGTTGTTTCTTCACTTGCACTTGATTTTGACTTGATTTCTTGATTCAAGACTAGGATAGTTTTTGTCAATTCAAGTAAAGCGGCTTTATCCTTACTCTTAGCAGAAAGTTGATCTAGTAATGCATCCACCTTATCAAAGTCGGCATCAGAACCCTTATTGTTTTCTAAGTATGCGTGAAGCGACATAAGAATATCGTAGAGTTTTTGATAAAGTACAAGTGTCTGAGGATCTTGCTCTGCATTTTCCTCCTCTTGTTGAAGGGCGCTAGCAATACGAGTCAAGACATCTTTTACCTGGCTGTTTACTTCATCCAAGTCTGCATCAACCTTGTTTGTAGCAGCTTTGAGATTTTCTACTTCTTCTGCCAAGGATTGTCTGATTCCTTCTTCTTGGATTTGTTCCAAGAGTTGAGTTGCCTTGCTCAAAAGACTTTCTACTTCTTCCTTGCTGACATGATTGACATGCTCTTCAGGCATAAAGTCTCCGTACAATTCTTTCAAGAAGCCATAAATAGCTGTCTTAGCAGTTTGGTTATCTACTTTTTCAGTATCTAGAACTGTCTTAGTCGATTTAGCAGTAGTTGGTTGAGCTTTCAAAGCTTCTTCCACTTCTTGTTTTGCCTGATAGATGCTTGGGAATAATTTGTTCAATTCTGCTGCCTTAAGGAAAGATTGAGATTGATACAAGGTCCAAGTCAACTGAGCCACTTTATTACGAAGTTCATCATTTAAACGACCGTCATTTACGTGTTCGTAGAAATACTTGATGTATTCTACAGTTGTAACACCTGTTCGATCATTAAAATCTTGAAGAGCTTGAAGTTGTGATTCAACCGCTGCTAAAGCAGCCTCATCTTTTGCCAATTTAGCTTCTTGAAGTCGAACAAGAAGGTCTTTCTTAGGAAGTCCATAAGAGTCTGTATCCAGTGTATTGATTTTATCAATCAAGGCTTGATATTTCTTATCTAAAGCACTTGTTTCAGTAGGTTTAACACTTTCATCAATATGGATATATTGCTTATCAAAGAGATCAAGTGTCGCAAGATAACCTGCTGTAGAGTTAGTTGCCAGTTTCTTCATGTTCTCAGTAAACTGACCTAAAGCTAACTCAATCTGTCTTTGTTCGATAGGCTTGTCTTTGTAGATGCTTCTGCTATCAGCTAAAAGTTGATCTACTTTTTCCAAGACTGCCTTCTCATCAAAAGCTCCAGGTTGATAATTGGATTGTAGGGCTGGAATCTTATTTTTCAAAGCCACTTCATAGCCCTTAGTTTGCACCTTGATGTAGTGATTATGGTCGCCATGAGGAATCACAAAACTACCATTTTCTACCTGTAAACTATAAGGAGACACACCATCTCGCAAAGCAGTAGTATAAAGTTCATTTAGGAAATCAAGTTCTGGGTTGCCAGTTTGGAGTGGCAAACGAACATGTTCCTTACGAACAGCATATGGGTGGATATGAGTTGGATCGTAAGCTTGGTCTGGATTTCCAAAGACAAAGAATCCGTTTGAAATTCTAATCGCTTCAAGTGGAACACCGTAGGTCTTCGAAATATAAGCAATCTTTTCTTCATCGCTAGCATCTCTTGAGAAAGACTCTACCGTTTTAGCAAGAGGTTTTACAGGCTCCGCATCATGATGTGTTTTCAAATGATCCTGAGCTGCCTTAATTTGCTCTGCTGTCAAATCTTTCTTGAAGAAGTAATGATTGTGGTCACCATGACTCATGACAAAGCCTTGTTCATCCTCACTGATGACACGATTAGCATCAAAACCGTGATCATGGTCTTTATCATGTTTGTGGCCATGATTATCGTTATCGTGTTCATCATCATGGGCTGGGCTTGGTGTTACTGTCGTTTTACCTCTCAAATGATCCTGCGCGGCCTTAATTTGGTCAGCTGTCAAATCTTTCTTGAAGAAGTAATGATTATGGTCTCCGTGACTCATGACAAAGCCTGCCGCATCTTCACTGATGACACGATTAGCATCAAAACCGTGATCATGGTCTTCATCATGTTTGTGGCCATGATTATCGTTATCGTGTTCATCATCATGGGCTGGGCTTGGTGTTACTGTCGTTTTACCTCTCAAATGATCCTGCGCGGCCTTGATTTGTTCTGGTGTTAGATCCTTCTTAAAGAAGTAATGATTATGGTCTCCGTGAGTCATGACAAATCCTGCGGCATCTTCACTGATGACTCTATCTGCATCAAAACCATGATTATGCTCCTCATCACGATGGTTCCCATGATTATCGTTATCGTGTTCATCATCATGTGCTGGACTTGGTACTGATGGCGTTTTACTTTTCAGATGATTTTGGGCGCCCTTAATTTGCTCTGCTGTCAAATCTTTCTTGAAAAAGTAATGATTGTGATCACCGTGTGACATGACAAAGCCTTGATCATCCTCACTGATGACACGATTGGCATCAAAACCATGATCATGGTCTTCATCATGATGGTTCCCATGATTATCTTTATCGTGTTCATCATCATGTGCTGGACTTGGTGTTACTGGCGTCTTACCTCTTAAATGATCTTGAGCCGACTTAATTTGCTCTGCTGTCAAATCTTTCTTAAAGAAGTAATGATTGTGGTCACCGTGTGACATGACAAAGCCTTGTTCATCCTCACTGATGACACGATTAGCATCAAAACCGTGATCATGGTCTTCATCATGATGAGCGTCATGTCCATGTTCTTCATGCTTATGTGCCTGACTTCCATGATCACCGTCTTTCTCATGATGATGGTTTTGCTGAGTAGGTTTTTCTGCTGGTTTGCTTGGATTCTCCAATGGTGTTGGTTTCTCACTGTCACTAGTTAGAGGAATCATTCTCGCAATCTTTTCTTCTAATGCAGAAAGCTTTGTATATGGGATGAAATGATAGTGGTTTCCATGAGGAATCGCTACACCACTCGGTGTCCTGCTTGAAATCTTAGCAGGGTCAAAAGTCAAACCATCCGATTCAGTATATCGTTGAGTACTTGGAAGAGCATAAAGCTGCTGTAATAGACTTTGAAGACTCTCGGATTTATTAGTTGGTATTTCAGCCTGTTGAATAGGCTTGGTAGTTTGACCAGTCCCATTTGTACTTGAACGATAGTCAGTCACACTAGGCTGATTTCTAGTTCCAGAGAGATAGGCTTGAGCTGCAGCCAATTCACTAGCAGACAAGGAACTCTTTGGAATGTAGTGGTAATGTCCACCGTGAGGGACGATATAAGCATCCCCAGTATCCTCTATAATATCAGATGCATTAAAGATGTAGCCATCATCAGTAGTATAGCGACCTTGAGATTGAGCAAGCGCCACTGCACTATTAGATGTTGGTGCATCGTGAGTATGACCTTGTTTTTGGCGTTCAATTTCGTCCTTCGAACGAACGTTATCCGCATGTGCCACATCCTTAAGGTAAACATAATATTTACCATCCACCTTGATAATGTAACCACCTTTGACTTCGTTGACAATATCAGCGTCTTTCAATTGATAATTGGCATCTTTCATCAGAAGTTCTTCACTGAAAATCGCATCAAAAGGAACTTTCCCATTATAATAATGGAAATGATCACCGTGTGAAGTCACATAACCTTGATCAGTGATTTTCACAACAATCTGTTCAGCCTGAATATCTTCTTTTTTGCTAACTTGCTCTGGTGTTTGTGTCTCTGTTTTTTGAGTGTCTTGTTTCCCATCGACATAAGATACACGATTCGTATCTTTATTCTCTCCTGTCTGATGTTGATTCAATGCATAAATACAAAGACTTAAAGAAAGGACGACAGCTGCACCAGCAGCAAGTTTCTTCTTATTTATTTTCATAATCTCCTCATTTCAATTCTTCTGCTAGAACACTCATATTGTCTTCTAGGTTTTCTAGATAAGTCTTGTCATTTTGTGGGTCTGCCTCTAAAGGATTAAGAGTTTTAAGCCCCACACCTGTTGATTTGACAAGAGTTTCAGCTACTTTCGAAGAAGCATTACTTTCTGTAAAAATCGTCTTAACCTTATAGGTTTTAACAAATTCCTGAATTTCTGTTAGTTGTCTTGGACTTGGTTCTTGTTCTGGAGAGATACCTGCGATTCCAAGTTGATTGAGTCCAAATCGCTTAGCTAGATAAGAAAAGGCTGTATGTTGGGTTACAAATGTTTTCTGACTCGCTTTTTCAAATTTAGGTTGGAATTTCTTAGTCAATTCTTGAGCTTTTTTGATAAAGGCTTGCGCATTTTTTTGATAAGTTTCTTTGTGTTCACTATCAACCTCTGAAAGTTTATCAGCTATAATTTGGGCTTCTTCGCCAGCTTTTTCAGGATCTAACCAAGTGTGAGGGTCATAAAGCGTTTTTTCATCAACTCCATCACCTGCTTCCACATCTTCTAGACCAGGGACACGATCCAATGTCATTCCTTCTGAAGCCTCTAAAACCTTAACTTTAGATTTTTTTAGATTGGGATCTAAACTTCCTGCCCAAGATTCGAGTGTATGCGAATGGTAGACAAATACATCTGCATCATAGATGGCTGCGATATCATTTGCTGAAGGTTCGAAGGAGTGAATTCCGCTACTTGACTGAATCATTCGAACATCATTCAAGTCACCAGATACTTCCTTGACCATGGCATAAATAGGATAAAAACTGGTCACAATTTTCATCCCTTTACCTGACTGGCTTTCCTTTTGGCCACAAGCAGCTAATACCAGAACCAATACACTGGTCATCAATACTAAAATCGTCCTCTTTTTCACTATAACTCCTTAACTAGTGTTTAACCATTTAATTAACTAGTAAATAGTTTATCTTTATTTAGAAAATATGTCAAGAATTTTTACACAATTTCATAAAAAAGAGAACAGAATCCATATTCTGCTCCCTTTTTATCTTCTATAATAGTTGTATAGTTACTTACTCTCCTTTAACAAGACTAATAGCTTTTCAGCTTCTGCCATAATAGTATTGTTGTCCTGGGAACCAAATAACAGGTTATTTTTTAATCCTGTGAGAGTTTCGTTGGCATTGGACTTAAGAATTGGGTCCTGAATCTTTTTAAGTAACTCTTCCGCCTCTCTCAGTTTTTCTTCAACCTTTTCAGTTTCAACCTGAGGTTCCTCTGGTTCCGATGGTGATTCTTCTTCTGATTCCTCTGGTTCTTTTGGTTTTGGAGATTCTGCTTTCTCAGTTTTCGGTTTTTCTTCGCGAGGTTTTTCCTCCTCAATTTTTTCTGTCTGAGGTTTCTCCTCTGTTGGTTTCTCTGTTTGATTGTTAGTAGCTTGACTATTGTGGTTTCTTTGAACATGGTCGCTCGCATTGCCCCAACCACTATCTGAATGTGGACGTTCGTTTGGATGTTCGACATAATACTTCACAGTTTCAAATAGCTCTTCTAAAGTATACCCCTTAGGTGCCTCATAAAGTCCTTCGTCAAACCACTCAAATTTGATGTTATGGTAATGGTCATAATGAGGTATAATCAAACTTCCATTTTTAACTTCCACAGTATGTTGGAGATTGTAAGGCATACGGTCAAGTGGTACCTTCTTAGCTGCTTTTACTCGATTGTAAATCGCTTCTGCTCCCTTAGCCTCAGTATTTCCTGAACTTTGATAATTTGTTGAAGGAGGCGTCAAACCTTTCTCTTTAGCATAAGCTTGACCTGCTGCTCTTTCAGCTTCAGACAAACTTTCTTTCTTAATCCAATGACTGTGGCTCATATGCGGAGTTACATAGGCATCCCCCTCATCACTGGTGATATCACGAGGATCAAAGATATAGCCATCTTCTGTTGTATACTTGCCTGCCAACTTGGCTACTTGAATCTCATCATCTGTGTAAGCTATTTGTGCATTTGGTTTTCCTAAACGTTCTGGATGACGAATCGGCGCTAGAAAAGCAAGGATATCATCAACTAACTTGACTTTATCACTTGACTCATCGTTGAGACGTTCCAATAGTCTATCCAAAGCGTCAAAATCAGCTTGGCGTCCTTTATTGGAAACCAAATCTTGATGAACTGTTGCTAGTAAATCATAAACTTTGTTGTAAAATTTTTGATCACCAGATGCAAGATTGGTTTTCTTAGCTCCTAACTCATGAGACAAACTTTCTTGTTTGGCAAGTTTATTATCAATGGCTGCAACAGTTTCTGCTGAAAGTTCCTTGGCAGAAATATAACGCGAAATTCCATTCTCTTCGAAGACATAACCATCAACCACCTTTCGAATCGCCTGTTTTACCAATTTTCCATCAATTGGATTGCTTGGAGCTAGTTGAGGATTTGGTACAGGTTGTGGACTTGGTATTGGGGTAGGCTCTGGAGCAGGGATTGGAGTCGGAATTGGTTTTAATTCTTTATCACCTGCAGTAGTATGATTTCCTTGATAATTTTCAGAAATCATTCTTGCAATCTTCTGCTCTAAATCAGACATTTGAGAATAAGGAATAAAGTGATAATGATCTCCGTGTGGCACTGCAACACCATTCGCAGTTTTTCTTGTAATCTGCGCCGGATCAAAGACAAGTCCATCTGATTCCACATGTCGTTGGCTAAGCGGCAAAGCATAAAGTTGTTTCAAGAGACTGGATACGTCTTCACTCGGACTAGCTTGATAGCTATTATCCACTTGTGGGCTAACACTTGGAGTCCATCTTCTAGTATTTGCTTCAACATTGCTTTGATTCATTTGTCCATATGAACTACTATTTGATGCCTCTGATGAGCTGCTAGAAGAATTTGTTGAAGGACGATACCCAACTGAGCTTGGTTGATTAGTCTTTCCAGATAGGAAGGCTCGAGCTGCAGCTAATTCACTGGCAGACAAGTCACTCTTAGGAATATAGTGGAAATGATTGCCATGAGGAACTATATAGGCATCACCTGTGTCCTCAATGATATCAGAGGCATTAAAGATATAACCATCATCCGTTGTATAACGACCCTCAGCTCTGGCAGCGACTACTGCTTTATCGCTAGAACCACCTCCGTGATTACTACCGTGTTCCTGCTTCTGACGAGTGATTTCTTCTTTTGAGCGAACATTATCAGCATGTGCTGCGTCCTTAAGATAGACATAATACTTACCATCTACCTTAATCACATAGCCACCCTTGATTTCATTGACAATGTCTGAATCCTTCAACTGATAATTCGGATCTTTCATCAGCAGTTCTTCACTGATGATAGCGTCATAAGGAACCTTGCCATTATAGTAATGATAATGATCTCCATGAGAGGTCACATAACCTTGGTCAGTAATCTTGATAACAATTTGCTCAGCATTTATACCTTCTTTTTTACTGACTTCATCAGGTGTCAAAGTCTCTGCCTTTTGGCTTGGTTGGTTACCATCAATGTATGAAACACGATTATTTTCTTTTACAGTTTGGGCTTGATGCAAACCTAGTTCATAAGCACAGACAC
>NZ_KV794152.1:541458-572959 GCF_001808665.1 Streptococcus sp. HMSC070B10
TCATATTGTCTTCTAGGTTTTCTAGATAAGTCTTATCGTTTTGTGGGTCTGCTTCTAAAGGATTCAGAGTTTTAAGACCCACACCTGTTGATTTGACAAGAGTTTCAGCTACTTTCGAAGAAGCATTACTTTCTGTAAAAATCGTCTTAACCTTATAGGTTTTAACAAATTCCTGAATTTCTGTTAGTTGTCTTGGACTTGGTTCTTGTTCTGGAGAGATGCCTGCAATACCAAGTTGATTAAGTCCAAATCTCTTCGCTAGATAAGAAAAGGCCGTATGTTGGGTTACAAAGGTTTTCTGAGTCGCTTTTTCAAATTTAGGCTGGAATTTCTTAGTCAATTCTTGAGCTTTTTTGATAAAGGCTTGCGCATTTTTTTGATAAGTTTCTTTATGTTCACTATCCACCTCTGAAAGTTTATCAGCAATAATCTGAGCTTCTTCGCCAGCTTTTTCAGGATCTAGCCAAGTATGAGGGTCATAGAGCGTTTTTTCATCAACTCCATCACCTGCTTCCACATCTTCTAGACCAGGAACACGATCTAAAGTCATTCCTTCAGAAGCCTCTAAAACCTTCACTTTGGATTTTTTTAGATTTGGATCCAGACTTCCTGCCCAAGATTCGAGCGTATGAGAATGGTAAACAAATACATCTGCATCATAGATAGCTGCAATATCATTTGCCGAAGGTTCAAAGGAGTGAATTCCGCTACTTGACTGAATCATTCGAACATCATTCAAGTCACCAGATACTTCCTTGACCATGGCATAAATAGGATAAAAACTGGTCACAATTTTCATCCCTTTACCTGACTGGCTTTCCTTTTGGCCACAAGCAGCTAAACACAAAAGAAAGACACTTAACAACACTAAAAACAAATTTTGTTTCTTCATAAAAACTCCTTAACTAGTTATTTAACTAGTTAATATTCTACTCCGATTTTTTTTATTGTCAAGCATTTTATGAACTAGTTAATAGATTTTATGATTTTAAACTATAGAAAAACCTTGCAACTTAGTTGCAAGGACTTTCTACTAATCAAAATTAACGTATTCTTTTTGAAGTTCAAGAACTTCTTCCATTGTTGAACACTCTGTAAGGGCACGGTTAGCGTACTCTTCCATCTTAGCAGTATCCAATTTCTTCATCAAGCTACGTGTACGAAGTACAGATGTTGCTGACATAGAGAATTCATCCAAGCCCATTCCGACAAGAAGTGGAACAGCTTTTTGGTCACCAGCCATCTCACCACACATACCAGCCCATTTACCTTCAGCGTGAGCTGCCTTGATAACGTTGTTAATCAAGCGAAGGATTGATGGGTTATATGGTTGGTAAAGGTATGAAACTTGCTCGTTCATACGGTCCGCTGCCATTGAGTATTGGATCAAGTCGTTTGTACCAATTGACATGAAGTCTACTTCTTTTGCAAATTGGTCTGCAAGCATAGCTGCTGCAGGGATTTCAATCATGATACCAACTTGGATATCATCCGCAACTGCAACACCTTCAGCAAGAAGGTTTGCTTTTTCTTCTTCATAAACTGCTTTAGCTGCACGGAATTCTTTCAAAAGGGCAACCATTGGGAACATGATACGCAATTGACCATGAACAGAAGCACGAAGAAGGGCACGGATTTGTGTACGGAACATTGCATCTCCAGTTTCAGAAATAGAGATACGAAGGGCACGGAATCCAAGGAATGGGTTCATCTCATGTGGCATATCGAAGTAAGGAAGTTCCTTATCTCCACCGATATCCATTGTACGAACAACCACTGGTTTACCATTCATTCCCTCAAGAACAGCCTTGTATGCTTCATACTGCTCATCTTCAGTTGGGAAGTCTTGAGAATCCATGTACAAGAACTCTGTACGGTAAAGTCCAACAGCTTCTGCACCGTTGTTGTTAACACCTTCAACGTCTTTTGGAGTACCGATGTTAGCAGCCAACTCGAAGTGTTTACCGTCAGCAGTCACTGTTTGAGCATCTTTCAAAAGTGCCCATTCAGCTTTTTGTTTAGCATAAGCTTCACCAGCTGCTTTAAATTCTGCCGCTTGTTCATCTGTTGGGTTGATAATCACTTCACCAGTAATTCCGTTAACGGCAAGGATATCACCGTCTTTCACTACTTCAGTGATGTTATTTGTTCCCAATACAGCTGCAATTTCAAGTGTACGCGCCATGATAGCTGAGTGGCTTGTACGTCCACCGATATTTGTTACAAAAGCTTTTACAAAATTTTTGTCCAATTGAGCTGTATCAGATGGTGTCAAGTCATGTGCAATCACGATTACTTCTTCATTGATAGAAGCTGGATTTGGCAATTTCTTACCAAGAAGATTTGCCAATACACGTTTTGTCACGTCGCGGATATCCGCTGCACGTTCTTGCATGTATGGGTTGTCTTCCATGCCTTCAAAGATAGTGATGAACATGTCAGTCACTTCTTTAAGACCTGCTTCAGCATTGACTTTCTTAGCACGGATTGTTTCTTTAATCTGACCAATTAATTCTGGGTCAGCAAGAACCATCAAATGAGCGTCAAAAACTTGAGCCGCTTCTTCACCAAGCGTACCTACAGCTTTCTCACGGATAAGAGAAAGCTCGTTTTGAGAAGCTTCAAGAGCTACATCCAAACGAGCCTCTTCTGCGTTTGTATCTTCGACTGAAACAGTCTCGAATGACAAATCCGGTTGAACGAGTAGATATGCTTTTGCAACTGCAACACCATCAGATGCTGCGATTCCTTTAAGCATTTCTGTCATTTTCCTTATGCCAATCCTTCTTTTTCCATTGTTTCTGAGATTGCAGCGATAGCGTCATCTGCATCTGCACCTTCAGCTGAGATAGTTACGTCAGCACCTTGGCCAACACCAAGACTCATAACACCCATGATTGATTTAAGGTTAACTGATTTACCTTTGTACTCAAGAGTGATATCTGAAGCAAATTTGCTTGCAGTTTGTACCAACAATGTTGCTGGACGTGCGTGAATACCTGTTTCTGCCACTACGTGGAAATCTTTAGAAGCCATAGTTTGACTCTCCTTTTGTTCTTTCTTTTTTGAGTTATATGTGATAACCCTTACAATTTGGTATTATATCATCTTCTAGGATTTTTTTCAAGCATTTTATGGGATTTATTCGATTTCCTTTCAGATAACTTGCTGAAAATCTTCTATTCTAGATAACAAAACACAGGATATAGTTTTTCAAAAAACAACTTATAGGATAATTATCACTATCTCACAAAACAAACACTACATATTGTGTTTTGTGAGCTTGAGCAGAAAAATAGACCACTATATTTAGTTTCAAATCATTGACAAAAATTTATTTTCTGATATACTAAGAAAGTAATCTATTTTGAAAGAGGAGTTACACAATGGTAACCGTTTATTCTAAAAACAACTGTGTCCAATGTAAGATGACCAAACGTTTCTTGGACAGTAATAATGTCGCTTATCGTGAAATCAATCTTGATGAGCAACCTGAGTATATCGATCAAGTTAAAGAGCTCGGTTTCAGCGCAGCTCCTGTTATCCAAACACCAACTGAAGTCTTTTCAGGTTTCCAACCAGGAAAATTGAAACAATTAGCATAATCTTAGTACATCATCCAGAAGAAACTGCTTCTAGGGCTAACTTAGAAGCCTTTCTTTTGTAATTAGATAAGGGAAATTTTATGGGATTAAAACATCTTGAGGACGTGACTTACTTCCGTCTCAATAACGAAATCAACCGTCCTGTCAATGGACAAATCATGCTTCATAAAGATAAGGAAGCCTTGGATGCCTTCTTTAAAGAAAATGTAGTTCCAAACACTATGGTTTTTGATTCAATCAAGGATAAAATCAACTACCTCATTGAACACAACTACATCGAAACAGCCTTTATCAAGAAATACCGTCCAGAATTTTTGGAAGAATTAGCTCAATTTATTAAAGAACAAAACTTCCAATTCAAGTCTTTCATGGCTGCCTATAAGTTTTACAATCAATATGCCTTAAAGACTAATGACGGTGAATATTATCTTGAAAGCATGGAAGACCGTGTCTTCTTTAACGCCCTTTATTTCGCCGATGGCAATGAAGCTGTTGCCATCGATATTGCCAATGAAATCATCCACCAACGCTACCAACCTGCTACTCCTTCCTTCTTGAATGCTGGACGTGCTCGTCGTGGTGAATTGGTATCATGTTTCCTGATCCAAGTAACTGATGATATGAACTCTATCGGACGTTCTATCAACTCAGCTCTTCAACTTTCACGTATTGGTGGTGGTGTGGGAATTACCCTCAGCAACCTTCGTGAAGCTGGCGCACCTATTAAAGGCTATGAAGGAGCTGCTTCTGGCGTCGTTCCAGTTATGAAACTTTTCGAAGATAGCTTCTCTTACTCTAACCAATTGGGTCAACGTCAAGGTGCTGGTGTTGTCTACCTCAACGTCTTCCACCCAGATATTATCGCCTTCCTTTCAACTAAGAAAGAAAACGCCGATGAAAAAGTTCGTGTTAAGACCCTTTCACTTGGTGTTGTGGTGCCCGATAAATTCTACGAATTAGCTCGTAAAAATGAAGAAATGTACCTCTTCAGCCCATACTCTGTAGAGCTTGAATACGGTGTGCCATTTAACTACATCGACATCACTGAAAAATACGATGAGCTAGTCGCGAATCCAAATATCCGCAAGACAAAAATCAAGGCGCGTGATTTGGAAACTGAAATCTCTAAATTGCAACAAGAATCTGGCTACCCTTATGTAGTCAACATCGACACGGCTAACCGTGCAAATCCTGTTGATGGTAAGATTATCATGAGTAACTTGTGTTCTGAGATTCTTCAAGTTCAAGAACCAAGCTTGATCAACGATGCTCAAGAATTCCTGCAAATGGGAACGGACGTTTCATGTAACCTTGGTTCAACCAACGTGGTTAACATGATGACTTCACCTGACTTTGGTCGTTCTATCCGTGCTATGGTTCGTGCCCTTACTTTCGTTACAGATAGTTCGCACATCGTAGCTGTTCCTACTATCGACCATGGAAATAGCCAAGCCCACACCTTTGGTCTTGGAGCCATGGGACTTCACAGCTACCTTGCCCAACAACTTATTGAATATGGATCCCCTGAGTCTGTTGAATTTACAAGCATCTACTTCATGCTTATGAACTACTGGACTTTGGTTGAGTCAAACAATATCGCTCGTGAACGTGGTATCACCTTCCACAACTTTGAAAAATCAGACTATGCTAACGGAAGCTACTTCGACAAGTATGTAACTGGCGAATTTGTTCCAAAATCAGACCGTGTTAAAGAACTCTTCAAAGATGTCTTTATCCCTAGTGCCACTGACTGGGCTGAACTTCGCGACAAGGTTCAAGCAGATGGTCTTTACCACCAAAACCGCCTTGCTGTAGCTCCAAATGGTTCTATCAGTTACATCAACGACGTTTCTGCTTCTATCCACCCGATTACGCAACGTATCGAAGAACGACAAGAAAAGAAAATCGGTAAAATCTACTATCCTGCTGCTGGCTTGTCAACAGAAACCATTCCTTACTACACTTCTGCTTACGACATGGATATGCGTAAAGTGATTGATGTCTATGCTGCTGCAACTGAGCACGTGGACCAAGGACTTTCACTCACACTCTTCATGCGTAGCGACATTCCAAAAGGACTTTACGAATGGAAGAAGGAAAATAAACAAACGACACGTGACTTGTCAATCCTTCGTAACTATGCCTTTAACAAGGGTATCAAGTCTATCTACTACGTCCGTACCTTTACAGATGATGGTGGAGAAGTCGGTGCTAACCAATGTGAAAGCTGTGTGATTTAATCTTTGCTTGAGAAAACTACATTTTCTCAGATAAGTGATTCATTCACCCTGCTAAACTAAACTGGAATAAGCATCTATACTATGGAAAAACAAAAAAGTCGGGCTTCCGACTTTTTGTGCGAAACTACTCTAGGATTATGATAAAATAAAGATAATTGTGAGTTCGCAATACTAAACACAGAAAGAGATTTCAAATGGAAACTTACTACAAAGCCATTAACTGGAATGCCATCGAAGATGTCATCGACAAATCAACTTGGGAAAAGCTGACGGAGCAATTCTGGCTCGATACACGTATTCCCTTGTCAAATGACTTGGATGACTGGAGAAAGCTATCAAATGTAGAAAAAGACTTGGTAGGAAAAGTCTTTGGTGGTTTAACCCTTCTCGACACTATGCAATCTGAAACTGGGGTTCAAGCCCTTCGAGCAGACATCCGTACACCACATGAGGAAGCTGTTTTCAATAACATCCAATTTATGGAATCTGTCCACGCAAAATCTTACTCATCAATCTTTTCTACCTTGAATACTAAGGCTGAGATTGAAGAAATTTTCGAATGGACCAATACCAATCCTTACCTACAAAAGAAGGCTGAGATTGTCAACGAAATCTACCTAAACGGTAGCCCACTTGAAAAGAAAGTTGCCAGCGTTTTCCTTGAAACCTTCCTCTTCTACTCTGGTTTCTTTACGCCCCTCTACTATCTCGGTAACAACAAACTGGCCAACGTCGCTGAAATTATCAAATTGATCATTCGTGATGAGTCTGTTCACGGAACCTACATTGGTTACAAATTCCAACTTGGTTTTAATGAATTACCTGAAGAAGAGCAAGAAAAACTAAAAGAATGGATGTACGACCTGCTCTACACTCTTTACGAGAATGAAGAAGGTTATACAGAGAGTCTTTATGACGGTGTTGGTTGGACGGAAGAAGTCAAAACCTTCCTTCGCTACAATGCTAACAAAGCACTCATGAACCTGGGACAAGATCCACTCTTCCCAGATTCAGCTGATGATGTCAACCCAATCGTCATGAACGGTATTTCAACAGGAACTTCCAACCACGACTTCTTCTCTCAAGTCGGAAATGGTTACCTTCTTGGTGAAGTTGAAGCTATGCAAGACGATGACTACAACTACGGTTTAGACTAAGTCATCTATTTTATAAGTGATAAAAACATCATAGTTTGTTTAAAACAACCATGATGTTTTTGTTTTTGTTTTCTTTTGTTTTTTAAATTGATTGATTGAATACTTTATGATAAAATAGTAATAGAAATAGAGGTGATAACGATGTTAAAGCAGGAAAAACTAGATAATATTCTAGAAACGGTAAATACAAAGGGAACTATTACTGTAAAAGAAATCATGACTCGCTTGGATGTATCAGATATGACTGCTAGACGCTACTTACAAGAGTTAGCAGACAAGGATCTACTTGTTCGAGTGCACGGGGGAGCTGAAAAAATTCGCACAGGTTCTATTTTAAATAATGAACGTTCCAACATTGAAAAACAAAGCTTACAAATCGCAGAAAAACAAGAAATCAGCCGTTTTGCAGGCCATTTAATCGATGAAGGAGAGACCATTTTTATTGGTCCAGGAACAACATTGGAATCTTTTGCCCGTGAACTACCAATCGATAATATTCGTGTTGTAACAAACAGTTTACCAGTTTTTCTCATCCTAAACGAACGAAAACTAACAGATTTGATTTTAATTGGTGGAAACTATCGATCTATCACTGGAGCCTTTGTAGGAACACTAACCTTGCAAAACTTGGCCAATCTTCAATTTTCTAAAGCTTTCGTTAGCTGTAATGGTATTCAGGACAATGCGATTGCGACCTTCAGCGAAGAGGAAGGTGAATCCCAACGCATCGCCCTCAACAATTCCAATAAAAAATACTTACTAGCTGACAATAGTAAGTTCAATAAATTTGATTTTTATACCTTCTACAATATCTCTGATATTGATACCATCGTTTCAGATTCTAAACTGAGCAAAGAAACCTTCGAACAACTTTCAAAACAAACAAAAATTATTCTTTCTAAACCATAAAACTGAGGATTGATAAAATATAAAATGCGTCATATCAAGAAAATAAGAATCTTGATATGACGCATTTTTTGATGAAGATTTTTACAAAGAGTTTCCTAGATTCTTTATGATTGTTGAAACGGCATAAAATCTGAATCAAAGGAGATATTATCCCATTCTTCAGGACTGATAAAATTTAAAAATAGATTTTTAAATTCTTCCAGCTCATAATCTGAATGGCAAATCCATTCTTTACCGGTAGAGACATACCATTTCCCAAGATTTTTCAGCTCCTCATTAGTTAAACAAGGTATTTGAGAACATTTATCAAAATTGATAATATAAACTTTTTCATAAATTGATTGGATAAAATCTTTGAACATCTTTTTGCCTCACTAGAATTCTATATCTAATTACTCATTCTACTACTCAATCACTTGAGTTTCCGCTACTTTCTTGTACCAGTGAGCTGATTTCTTAGGGTAACGTTCTTGAGTTTCAAAGTCTACATAAAAGAGACCGTAACGTTTCTCATATCCATTTGACCATGAGAAGACATCCATTAATGACCAAATGAAGTAACCTTTTACATTCGCTCCATCTGCAATAGCATCAGATAATACTTCCAAGTGTTGTTTCACGTAATCAATACGGCCATCATCGTAAACAGTGTTATCGACGAACTCATCTTTATAACCAAGTCCATTTTCAGTGATGTAAATCTTCTTGTAGTTCGGATAATCTTTCTTCACGCGCATGATTTGGTCATACAAACCTTGAGGGTAGATAATCCAATCCCAGTCTGTACGTGGCACATAATCCAGAGCTACACGACGACCAACACCTTTGATTTGGTATTTAGAGCTTCCTTTTTCACCCTTACCATTATGGATGATTTCAGTTTCTCCATCAAAGGCTTCCATCCAGTCACTCATATAGTAGTTAATTCCTAGGAAGTCATTCAAGTCTTTTACGGCTTCTAATGCTGTGAAATCTTCTTCACGAAGATCCAAGCTACCACCATTGACTGATAAGATATGGTTGACACCTTCCATCGTTTCAGCTGAATAGCGACCTAGATAAGTTGCATCCAAGATAAATTTATTGTGAATAATATCTTCCAACTCTGCTGCACGAACATCTGCTGGATTTTTAGGATCCAAAGGATACTTGGTTGGGAGAGCGTGCACGACACCGATTTCGCCTTTATAGCCTTTATCTTTGTACAATTTTACCGCACGCGCATGAGAAACCATCATATTGTGGTGCGATTGGAAAACTTTGGCAAGGTCGTACTGAATACCTGGAGGGAATTTCCCAACCAAGTATTGACCATCACCGATTGGTCCAATTTCATTGAATGTTGTCCAATAGTTTACTTCTGGAAATTCTTCAAAACAGAAGGCAGCGTAATCTACAAAGTGTTCGATATTTTCACGGTTTAAGAAGTCGCCATTTGAGTGGAGAGCTTCTGGTGTGTCAAAGTGATGAAGAGTTACAAAGGGCTCAACGTGACGTTTGTGACACTCTGCAAATAGATTATGATAAAACTCAACACCTTTAGCATTTACTTGACCGTAACCAGTCGGGAAAATACGTGACCAAGCAATAGAAATTCGAATACCATTAACACCATACTCTTCTGCTAGCTTGAGGTCAACTGGATATCGATTGTAAAAGTAACTGGCTGGTTCTGCAGTGTACCAGTAATTATCTTCAAGATATTTATCCCACGCAACTGGTCCTTTTCCATCAGTATGTGTAGCACCTTCTGCTTGATAGGCAGCTGTTGCGCCACCGAAAATAAAGTCTTTTGGTAATGTTTTTGTCATACTTTTCACCTATTTCTTGTTTTAAATAAAGTAAAAGTGAGAGGAGAGGAGTCAGTGAGCCATCCTTCTCCATCTCACTTCTTGTACCAAGTCACCAAATTGTGACATGAGGAGGTAAAAACGATGTCTTTTTACCGACGAATTAATAAGGCGATTAGGAAATTCGCCATAGCGATTTCCGTAACGAGAGGAGACTGTTTCACAGTCCCTATCGTTAATCGAATTGCGCTTGTACAAATGCAAGAGCACCTTTTCCATCACGAGTTAATTTGATGTATTGAGCGCCTTCTGTTTTCGCAAGTTTAATACCGAGTTTATCTGTTTCTGCTTTCATATCTTCAAAGTTTGAAGCAACTTGAGGAGCAAGGATAACAAGATCAAACTCTGGCAACATTTCACGGTGAGCACCATAGCCACCTGCTGCTGCTTTCACAGGAACATTGTATTCTGCAGCTGCCTTATTCAAAGCATTCGCAAGAAGTCCACTTGTCCCTCCACCTGCACAGAGAACGAGGACATTTGTTTCTTCAGTGATTGTATTTTGTGCTGCTTCTACACCAGCTTTCTCAAGAATAGCATCTGCTTTTGCAGTGTTGAAGTTCGCAGCAACTTTTTCTTTCAATTCATCATTAGACTTACCTGAACGTTCTTCTTCAAGAATTTGTTCATCATAGACTTTAAGGAATGGATAGTAAATGACTACGTCAACCACGATTAGAAGGGCAGCAAGAATGAATGATAGAACTTGGAAGTTCGTACCAAGAACTAGACCTAGTGGAGCTGGAGTTGTCCATGGTAGATTAGCAGTAAATGAGTTCATTCCAAGTGTTTCAATAAAGAATTTGAAGATCCAAACGTTTGCGATTGGAGCAAAGATAAATGGAATGAAGAAGATCGGGTTCAATACAAGCGGTGCACCAAACAAGATTGGTTCATTTACACCAAAGAAAGTTGGAACTACTGAAGCACGTCCGATTGCGCGGTTACGTTTTGATTTTGTTAACCACATGAACATGAATGGAACAACCAGTGTCGCACCTGTACCACCCATGGTAACGATAAACATTTGTGTACCAGAAGTAAGAATCTTGTCAGCGTGCATACCTTGTTGAAGAAGGTTCAAGTTGACTTCGGCATTTGCATAGGTAATAGCTGCGATTGCTGGTTCAACGATAGATGGACCATGGATACCAACAAACCAGAAGAAGGCAAAGGCACCAAAGATAATGGTAATACCAAGATAGCCATCAGCAGCAGAGAAGAGTGGTGCAAAGAATTTACCGATTGATTCTGCTACACTAGCACCAACAAAATGACGAGCTAGTAAATCAAGAGCATAAAGAGAAACAACTGATAGAGTGAATGGAATCACATCTTTAAAGACTTGTGAGATATTTGGTGGAACTTCGTCAGGCATACGAATAGTGACGTTGTTCTTAACACAAACCTTATAGATGGCTACGGTAACAAAGGCAGCAAGGAAGGCTGAAAGCAAACCTTTTGTCCCCAAGAATCCAGTAGCTAGACCATTTTCGATAGGATCAGCTGCCAACATCAACAAACCAACAATTGCTGCCAACAATGTTGACATATAGTTGATTTGATTGGTCTTCTCCATGCTACGGTTTACTGAGTCGGTCAATGACTTAGCTGTTGTACCAGCTACCAAGAGAGCCAGAATACCCATAGAATAGCTGTAAGGTTTCATCAGAAAAGCTACAACTTCATCAGACCATTTAAAGCCCCATGAGTTTGGTACAAAGGCAATCAAGATAAAGATACTTGAGAAGAGAATAACAGGCATACCTGCAATGAAACCATCACGAATAGCACGAAGATAGATATTACGAGATAGTTTCTCAAAGAAAGGCTTTCCTTTCTCGATAAATGCAATTAATTTATTCATTACTTAACTCCTCTCTTGTAGAGTTCAATTAAATGGTGCATCAAATCTTTTAACAAGATGGTTGTCATCAAGTGATCTTGACCGTGCATCATGGTCACACTATACGCTAAGTCCTCACCAGAAGCTTCCTTAGTTAATAGACTTGTTTGCGCGTGGTGAGCCTCTGCAATACAGCTACCAGCTTCCTCTACCAAAGTGTCCGCTTTCGCAAAATCACCAGCTTCAGCAGCCTTCAAGGCTTCCAATAATTTTGAACGAGCATCGCCAGCATAGGCTACGATTTCAAAACCTAACAATGTTACTTCTTCTCTATTCATGATAGAATTCTCCTTATGTATTTTTAATTAAATTTTTATGACAATAAACGTTGGATATGTAGAACTAGATAAACTCGTTCACTTTTATACAAATCAAGACCCGTATGTTGCGTAATCACATCATAGATCTTGGAACCAATCTCGAACGCTTTTGGATAGGATTGTTTAATATGATCTTCCATATCCAGAAGTGATTGGTTATCATCTCTAGATCTGTCTAAATAATCCAAGAAATAATTCAAATGAATCATAAAGCGATCATAGAAATGGTTATTCTCTTTAGTTCGTTGAATTGCATAGTCCGTTAAAACTTCTTCAACATTCCTGAGAATTTCTTTCCTCTTATCAATCGACTCCACAAGTTCTACTTCATTTTCACCTTCGGCATTAATGAAATGATAAGCAATCCGAATAATCTCGTCCTCAGGAAAATGATCTGCTAGCTTCTGGCGGTAAATTTCAAATGCTTCATTTGCGATTTGAAAAGCGACAGGATACTTAGTGGAAATATCTGGCAGATTACTATCCTTGTACCTTCCTTGTGCTAGAGCTTGGTAAGAACAGTAAATATGATCTGTCAAGGTTACGTAGAGATACTCTTGAATCGGATAATGATATTTCTTTGATAGCTTATCAATGATTTCATAGGTCACTGTGATAAAATCAAGCGGAACATCTTTTAGGAGAGCCATAAAGTTTTCTCTTGACTCTTCGGTCTTCATCCGAAAGATTTTCTCAACCTGATGTTCAGTAATCAAATCTCCCTTCCTCTTCCCAAATGCAATCCCCTTACCAATTACAATCACTTCTTCTCCCTTATCATTCCTGACAAGCGAAACATTATGATTTATTGGATTTAGAATTCGATACATGTCAACCTCCTTTTATATCTTAAAGGTATATGAGTACAAAAAATGACCACAAATGAACTAGAAAATCAGCCGATTTCTAATTCACCTGTGATCATGCCTAATATTACTTAGTAACACTCACCTTGTATTAACTTGTGATTTAAGTATAGCACAAGTAAGTTATTTTGTAAACCTTTACATACAACTTTTTTTAAATTTTTTTAGATTCATGTTCCTAACCTAGGAGGACTTACTTACACGCGTTCTTTCCATGAAGTCGCTGTTGTTTGAAGAACTTTGTTGAGTTCGTCAATGTTTTCAAAACCAGTTGTGCGAAGCCATTCGCGAGCTGCTGCTTCACCATCTTTGATGTATGCTTCAACTGATCCAGCCCATGTAGCACGGCCACAAAGAACTCCGTTAAAGTTTGCACCTGATTCATGGGCAAATACAAGAGTATCTTGGAAGAGTTTAGCTGATACACCAGCACTCAAGTAGATGTATGGCAAGTTAGTTGCTTCATCTTGGGCTTTGAAGAAGGCTGCTGCTTCTTCACGTGTATAAACTACTTCACCTTCAGCGAAGCCTTCAACATATTTAATGTTAACAGGAACTTCAACTTTCAAGACATCAATGTTAAAGCGTGGGTCTGAGAAGACTTTCATAGCACCGATAACTTTGTGTGGTTTTACTTTCGCATATTCTACAGAACCAGCGTCAGCAATTTTTTCATCGTAAGCTAGGATTTCAAGGAAGAATGGGATATCTTCAGCCACACACTCAGAACCAATACGTTCGATGTAAGCTTGTTTTTCTTGGTTGAGTTCATCTGAGCTATCTACATCATAGTAAAGCAAGAATTTAACTGCATCTGCACCTTCTTCTTTAATACGTTTTGCAGACCAAACATCCAAGCAGTCTGGCAAGCGTTTTGTGCTTGTTGTATCATAACCTGTTTTTTCATAAGCAAGGAGAAGACCAGCTTTTTCATCAAGAGCTTTAGTCGCTGGAAGTCCATACTCAGGGTCAAGAAGCATTGATGAAGCGTATTTAGTCAATTCATCTGCTACCAAAACTTTAAGTTCTTCCATTTGAGCCACAGTTGGTTCTTCTGTTTGGTGTTGAGCCATGAGGCGTTTCAAAGCACCACGTTGGTCAAATGCAAGAGCTGAGATGATTCCATTTTCATCAGAAAGTTTTTCTAAGCGTGCACGTTTTTGTTCTGTTAAAGCCATTTTATACCTCTTTTACTATTAATTGATCATATAGAGCTTGATAGTTGGCCATGTTGACATGACCAGTCATTTTTTCTTGAGCATTGAGCATACCAAGGACATTTGCCTTGATGAGTAATTCTGCATCCGATTCTTTATGAAGAAGTCCTGAAGAAATTCCTGCTACAGTAGAATCTCCAGATCCGACAGGATTTACCACCTGAATTCTAGGAATATCTACCTTATAGAAAGTATCACCATGTTTGGCAAAGGCACCGTTGGCACCAAGTGAAACGATAATCCATTCAATACCTGCAAACAAAGGTTCTTGAAGGACTTCTTTTAATTCATCCAAATCCTCAGAAACTTCTCTACCTAGAAGTTGAGACAATTCCTCATTATTTGGTTTGATGACTGTTGGTTTATGTGGTGATTCAAGAACCTCCTGAAGTGCTGCACCAGAGCAGTCCAAGACAACAGGTTTACCAGCTTGATTAGCAAGTTCTACCAAGCTCGCATAGTAATCAACTGGAAGACCAGCTGGGAGACTACCTGAAATAGCGACTACTTCAACTGAATCCAGGAGATTTTTGAAATGTACCAAAAAGTCTTGACCTTCCTGATCCAATACAACAGGACCTTTTTCAAGAACTTCTGTTTGATTGTCTCCGTGGAGAATAGCGATACAGTTCCGAGTTTCTCCCTGAATTGAGAAGAAATCTTTCTTTACTTGATCATCGATATTTTCAACCAAAAACTCACCAAGTTTGCCACCCACTAAACCAGTAGCAAGAACAGAATCCCCAAATTCTGAAAGTACTCGGGTAACATTGAGTCCCTTACCACCAGCCGTTTTGGTTACATCCACCACACGATTGACAGTATCAATCTTCAACTCATCCAAGGGATAGGAAATATCAATGGATGGGTTCATTGTGACTGTTAAAATCATAGGTCACCTCTTAGTCGTGGTATTCTCCGCGATCCCATTTTTCAAGGAATTCAGTGAAGAAGTTTGCGTCTGTTTGTTGAGCATTGTGACTTTCAACGTGTTCAATTTTCGCAATCAATTTCTTGTTTTCTTCAGATGGTTTGTATTCAGCATGGATGAAAGCTTCGATGATATCGCACATGAGCAATTCACCAGTAATCTTACCACCAAAACCGATAACGTTAGCGTTCAATTGCTCTTTAGCATAAAGAGCTGTTGTCATATCACGAACCAAGGCAGAACGAACACCTGGAACTTTATTTACAGCGTTGTTGATACCAACACCAGTACCACAGATACATACCCCAAGATCAGCTTGACCGCTAGTTACAGCTTCACCAACTTTTTTACCAAAGATTGGGTAGTGAGTACGTGTATGGTCATATGTACCAAAGTCAATGACTTCATATCCTTTTGATTTCAAAAATTCTGAAACCGCCATTTTTTCATCTGTTACGATGTGGTCACATCCAATTGCAATTCTCATTAGTTATTCCCTCCGATTAATTATGTAAATCTAATATCATTTATCCCTACTCAAGAAAAATCAAGATTAGCTTAGGAAGCGAGCTGCAAGCATAACTGAGGTTAGCTAAAGTGAGCTGACAACAGATTATCTTGATTTTTGAAGAGTATTAGCACATTTTGTTCAACATATCGACACGAATTTGGTGACGTCCACCATCGTATTTACCGTTAACAAATCCTTTAGCGATGTTTTTAGCCAATTCATCACCAACAAGTTGTGCACCCATAGTGATCATACGTGAATTGTTGTGACCACGAGTCATATAAGCTGAACGTTCGTCAGATACCTCTGCAGCAACCATTCCTTTGATCTTAGTTGCAACCATAAATGGACCAGCTCCATAAGCATCAATCACGATACCAAGGTTTTGTTCTTCTTTATTTACTTCTGCAGCAACAGCAAGAGTCACATCAACAAAGTCTTGACCTTCAGCTGTAACATCCACAACGTGGAAGTTTTCTTTTTCCAAGAAGTCTTTCACAACTTCTTTCAATCTCAAACCTGCAGCATCTGCACCGATAACAATAGACATATTGTATACTCCTTTTTATTTTTCTAGGCTAGTAAAGACTTTTATAGTTAGCAGTTTACCTACAAAAAGCTTTCTAGCAGTTTATTGACAAATTGGATTGAATGAGATGAATGACACCTTATTCAAGTTTAGGAAACCAGTTTCCTAGAAATAATATTTCTCCATGAAAGAGAATATAACAAGTGATTATTTGTTTGTTACAAACATCATTTGTTGCTTACAAACATAATATACTCCTATTTCTGAAAAAAGTCAACAGTTAATGTTTGTTTTTGTGTTTTATTTTTTAATTTAAAAAATTTCGATATCGAAACCAATTTGATCCACTTGACCAGGTTCTAGGAGACGAACATTCTTCTTATCTTCTAGATAATCTCCTTCTTCAAGTGATGTTGACAAGCCAGACCAAGGTTCAAAAGCAATGAAAGGTCCCTTATTCAAAGTTGACCAAATAATAAGGTTTGGAAACTCTTCAAAGTGCACTTTCAATCCCTTATCATGTTTACGAGAACGAAGGGCAATTGTTCTAGATTGCAATTCATCTAAGGTGACTGCATCTGTACTGAAAAGATCATAGCTGAGGTCTAATTCTTTTTGACCTTCTAGCCATGGACTTCTATCTTGGAAATCAAGCATCCCAGTTTCTGGGAAAGGACGTGGAACAGAGCAAGTCTCTTCTTTCTCAAACTCTAAGTAGTAATCTTCATAGACCTCATCATCCAGTAGAGGACAATTAAATCCTGGATGCCCACCAATAAAGTAAGGCATGACCTTGCTAGTTTCTTTATTGAAAATTTTGTATTGAGTCCGTACTGTCTTTCCTGTAAGGATATAAGTGATTTCTAGGCGGAAATGATAAGGATAGTTTTGATAGCTATTCTCATCGTCTTCAATTGCAAAAGTTACACTATTATCGGTCTGTTCAACTAATTCAAATTCTTTCTTGCGAACCAAACCATGACGAGGAATCTTTCCTTTGCTTTCTTGCCCCTTCTCATCTATATAAAGTGCTGTATCCTCTCTCAATGAACCACAAATAGGAAAGAGAACAGGAGCTTGTCCACTCCAATAAGTAGCATCTCCTTGCCACAAATATTCAAGTCCCTCAGCATCTTTTATAGAAGAAAGAGTCCCACCAAAACTGTTAAATTGAACTCTTAATTGTTCTGATTTTAATTCAATTACCATTATTTTCTCCGATTTCTTGATAGTTTATAAAAAACTAGGCTGTCACTCCTAATGGTATGACAACCTAGTTTCAACAATTTACATTTTATAGGAGCGCATTATTTTGCTTTTGCTGCGTACTCTTCGTTACGTTTGATCATTTGTTTTCTGTACCATGCAAAGATACCGATATAGAATACAAGGAAGACTACAGCACCAAGGATTGCTTTGATATCACCAGTTGTAGTGTTACCAATTGTCCAACCAAGAAGTTTTTCGATTGGTCCTTCAAGAGTTGAGTGAGTGATCAATTGAGTTTGGCTCACACCTTCTGGGAAGGCACCTACACCTTTAGCAAGTTCTGTTGCAAATGGCGCGATAAGTGTACCTGAAAGAAGGAAGAGTGGCAACAAGAGTGTTCCGAAGATAATCATACGGAGCAATTTACCACGTGTTACAACCAAGAGAGCTGGAGTAACACCCATAGCGATGATACCTGCAAGTGGCAAGATACCATTTCCGACGTTTGAAAGAAGCACAGCTTCAATCAACATAATTGGTGCAAGTACGTTTGCACAAGCCCAGATTTCAGCACGACCAGCGATGAATGGCCAGTCTAGACCGATGTTAAACTTACGTCCTTCCAAACGTTTAGTAGCAACGTTTGTAATACCTTGTGAAAGTGGTTCTACGGCAGCAATGAACCATGAACCGATAAGTGAGAAGAGTTCCAAAGCTACACCGGCTGTCAAACCAAGAGACAACCAACCTTTGATAACTTCTTGCCAGTTTGCTGCATCTTTAAGTCCTTCAACCGGATGTGGAGTACCCATCAAACCGATTACGATACCAAGGATGAAACCGATGAAGAATTTAGATCCCCAGAAACCGATTTTCTTGTTCAATTTTGCAGCGTCAAAGTCATATTTATCAAGACCTGGGAAGAATTTTTCAAAAATCTTATCCAAAACCATGATAACTGGGTTCATCATGTAGTTCATGTGAGTTGAAGTCATTGGTGATGAACTTGGTGCATTAAGAAGATCGTCAAATGTTGGTTTCATCAAGTCAGAGTTGATGATTTTAAGAACCCCAACAAGAACAACTGCTGCAGTCGCGATGAAGAGTGAAACTCCTTGGCTAACTCCATTGTTGTCTGCATACCATTTAATCAAAAGACCTGTGATAGACAAGTGCCAGATATCGAAGATATCAACGTCAAGTGTGTCAGTTTTCTTCATAGCAAGCATCACTACGTTGACAATCAACATGATGAGCAAGAAGTAAAGTGTCCAAGCAGATCCCCAAGTGATTGTAGCAAGTGGTGCCCAACCAACGTCGGTGATGTTCAATTGAATACCAGTGTTTTCAACGAATTTTGCAAGTGATGCTGAGAAAGCACCATTTAACATACCGATGATGGCACCGATACCTGTAAGAGCGATGGCAAGTTTGATACCACCTTCAAGCGCTTTGGAGAATTTCACTCCAAAAAGTAGAGCCAATACTGTCAAAATGATCAGCATGATGATTGGTCCACCCATATCCAAGATAGGTTTGAACAGCTTATTGGCTAGTTCGATAATGACATCCATAATAGTTCCTCCCTTTTTATAGTTATATGAATGTTAACAAATTAAAATTAGCTTAATCCGTGTTCTTTGATAGCTGCTTCAATATTGTCAAATACTGGAGCACTCATTGCTGGGATACGGAATAAGATTGGTCCAGCTTCGATAACTGGAATACCTGGGTCAAAACCAAGATCTGTCGCAGCAATTGGTGTGAAGATGTCATAACCTTTGATAAGGTCTTCATTAACGTCTTTGACCATTACCGCATCACAGTGAACATCGAAACCGCGGTTTGAAAGTTCTTCTTCAAGAGCACTTTTAATTTGGTGGCTTGAGTTAACACCTGCACCGCAGGCAGCAAGAATTTTAATCATATGGATTTCCTCCGATTTAATATTTTTAATAGACAAGATTAAGCAATTGCTTCAGCAATATAAGCATAGATGGCTTCTGGTTCAGAAATTTTTGATAGGTCTTCAAGATGACCATTTCCAGTAAAGAAGTCCATCAACTGAGCAAGAATGTTCGTTTGACTTGAACTTGAGTTATTAATGATAAAGAAGAGCAAGGATACTTCTACTTCCTTATCTGGCGCAATCATATTGTGGAAAGTCACTGGTTTTTCTAATCGAACTACCACAACTTTTTCGGCAAGATTATGAACAATATCTGTGTGAGGAATAGCCACATTCGGCAAATCCTTACCCAAAAATTCCATATCTAAGCCAGTTGGAAATGACTTTTCACGCGTGATCAGGGCTTCACGATAGGTCGGAGTCACGATTTCTCGTTCTTCCAATAAAGTTGCGACCTGATCAAAGAGATGTTCTTGATTATCCGCTTCTAAGCAAAACACAAGGTTTTTGTCAAAGAAATGATCTAATCCCATAAGGTTTTCCCTTCTTTCCATTAACTTTATGCTATAAGTATAACACTATATGAAATCGTTGTCAATATTTTTTGTTGTTTTTTGTCCTTTTTTTGATTATTTTGTTTATTTTTTATCTTTATAAGCAAAACAAACATTTAAAACAAACATTTAAATCGGTTTTTAATGACTTAAACAAAAAAACAGGATACCAATCCTGCTTTAATAATTATTTTTGAATTGTCCAACTCTCTTCAATCATGGGAAGTAGATTTTTTAATGTTTCTGGAGTCCCTTCTAAAGCAACATATCTGAACTTACCATCACTAGATTTAAAAATCCATGTAATGATGTATTTTCCAGACTTAGAAATTGCGTTAACTACATAGGCTTCATAACCTCCAATAGTTGACTTAGAACCCCATACTTTAGTGAATTCTGGATTACTTTCTTTTGAAGTAAAAATACCATCAGAAATACGAACTGTTTCAAGTTTTTGAAATTCATTATCAGAAATACCAAATTGTTCTGCTTTAAAAGTATTCAAAGTGACAATATTGACATCCGTACCGTCTGAATATTGAATATCATTGCCTCCCTGTACTTCATTGAACTTAATCCAAGACTTTGGTACTTTAACGAACCCATACTCATCAGAACCAATCACTTGACTTTCTTCTGAATTCTGTGTGCTACGAAGAGAGCTTGAACTAGTTGAATCTTGACTAGTTGAAGAGCTAGTTGTTTTACTTGAATTTCCTTGAGTTTGAGCTTGATTTGAACATGCCACTAACGTGACACTTGTAAGCAAAATAGATGCTAAAAGTAAAATTTTTTTCATAATAACCTCCATATGTTACTCTACCATAAATGGAGTTAATTTACAATTTTTAATAAAAACAAATAAAATATAAGAATTTTTTCCAATTTTAGTTCAAACATTGGATTTGATAATATAGAATATACTCTTGATTATGAAAACTGACTAAGTCGTATCGAGTATCTATTTATCCAATTATTGAATTCTATAATAACATTGAATCACTTTCCGAATATCCTTTTTCAACAAATATTTTAATATTCATTGTATTTGCTTGATTCAATCGTATATTCTTACTAAAAGTTAATAAATATAGATATATCGTCGTAAAAAACATAACAATTAAATTACCATATACATAAATATAAATAAGTAAAGAACTGGCAATAACCACATTTATAATTAGGAGAAGCCAATTTTTTAATTTAAAATTACTAAACTTTTCAACTACATGGTAATGACGAGAATTTTCTAATATAAAAATTTTATTAATCATCAGTTTTTGCTTATAAGAATAGCCCAAGCGAAATAATACTGATAATATAACAGGTAATGCAGAAAAGATAAAATACGTAAAGCTATGAGATAAAACAAGATTAAATTTATTAAAGCCAATAAATTCTATTAAAAGAATGAAAAAAATCACTATCATTATCGGTAGCATGAAAAATCTACCTAATTTTATATTTTTTGTTATATCTTCTCGCTTATCCTCAGATTGCTTTTTTATCTTATAAAATAAATCAAAATCAATCTTATAAATTTTATAAAAATAACCAAAACAAGTCGTAGATTCACAATCCAGTAACCCGTAACCATTATTTATTTCAATTAATAAATATCGAGTAAAACCATATAACTTTTCAGTTTTAATTTGTTTTTCTTCTAATACTTTCATCATAAGTTAAAGGAATCGCCCCTTCTTTACTAACAATTATAGATCCAAGCGGTAAAATAGAATCATTATTCTAATTCATTTTCTGCCTCAGTTCTTTATCAATTTTATTTAAAATTTTCCTAGTCATAATAACTTTTAGTATTCCATATAACCTCCGTATTTTACTCTACCATAAATGGAGTTAAGTTACAATTTTTAACTAAAAATATAAAACTCTTGAATGTATTTCAAGAGTTTTATATAGAATCATTATTCTTCATCCATACTCAAGACGCTGAGGAAGGCTTCTTGTGGAACTTCTACTGATCCGATAGCTTTCATGCGTTTTTTACCAGCTTTTTGTTTTTCAAGCAGTTTACGCTTACGAGAAACGTCACCACCATAACATTTAGCAAGTACGTTCTTACGAAGGGCCTTGATATCAGTACGAGCGACAATCTTGTGTCCAATAGCTGCTTGGATTGGTACTTCAAATTGTTGACGAGGGATGATTTTCTTGAGCTTATCAACGATGAGTTTTCCTCGTTCGTAGGCAAAATCCTTGTGAACGATAAAGCTGAGGGCATCCACCTTGTCTCCATTGAGAAGAATATCCATTTTGACCAGCTTAGATGGGCGATATTCTGACAATTCGTAGTCAAAGCTTGCATAACCACGTGTCGAAGACTTAAGTTTATCAAAGAAGTCAAAGACAATTTCAGCAAGAGGAATTTGATAGATAACATTAACCCGATTATCATCAATATAGTCCATAGTCACAAAGTCCCCACGCTTGCGCTGAGCTAGCTCCATCACTGCTCCGACAAACTCCTGTGGTACCATGATTTGCGCCTTGACATAAGGCTCTTCAATGGTCGCAATCTTAGTTGGGTCTGGAAACTCAGATGGGTTCGACACATCCATAGACTCACCGTCGGTCAAATTAACTTTGTAAATAACAGACGGAGCTGTCATGATGAGGTCGATGTTAAACTCACGTTCCAAACGTTCTTGGATAACATCCATATGGAGAAGTCCAAGAAAGCCACAACGGAAACCAAATCCAAGTGCCTGTGATGTTTCTGGTTCAAATTGGAGACTAGCATCATTCAGTTGCAATTTTTCAAGGGCTTCACGAAGATCATTGTACTTGTTTGACTCAATTGGGTAGAGACCCGCAAAGACCATAGGATTCATCTGCTTGTAGCCATGTAATGGCTCTGATGCAGGATTAGTTGCCAAGGTAACTGTATCACCCACACGAGTGTCCTGAACCGTCTTGATAGAAGCCGCAATGTAACCAACGTCCCCAGTCGCAAGAAAATCACGACCAACTGCTTTGGGTGTAAAAATACCGACTTCGGTCACATCAAAGGTCTTGCCATTACTCATGAGCTGAATCTTATCACCAGGTTTAACCACCCCGTCCATGACACGCACTTGGAGAATAACCCCACGGTAGGCATCGTAAACAGAGTCGAAAATCAAGGCCTTAAGTGGCGCCGTCACATCACCTGTTGGTGCTGGTACTTTTTCTACGATTTGCTCGAGGATTTCTTCAATCCCAATACCAGCCTTGGCAGAAGCCAAAACTGCTTCACTGGCATCCAAACCAATCACATCTTCAATCTCTGTACGCACGCGCTCTGGATCTGCAGCCGGTAGGTCAATTTTGTTAATGACTGGCATGATTTCCAAATCATTGTCCAAGGCCAGATAAACATTGGCAAGGGTTTGAGCCTCAATCCCTTGAGCAGCATCGACCACCAAAATCGCTCCCTCACAGGCAGCGAGCGAACGTGAAACTTCATAGGTGAAGTCTACGTGCCCCGGCGTGTCAATCAAGTGGAAAATATAAGTTTCCCCATCTTTTGCAGTATAATTCAGCTCAATGGCATTCAACTTAATAGTAATCCCACGTTCTCGCTCTAGATCCATACTGTCCAAAAGTTGAGCTTGCATTTCACGACTGGATACTGTCTCTGTCTTTTCCAAAATGCGGTCTGCTAGAGTTGATTTCCCGTGGTCAATATGGGCGATAATAGAGAAGTTACGGATCTTCTCCTGTCGTTTTTTCAATTCTTCTAAGTTCATGATTCTCTTCCTTTCAGGGTATCTATTTATTATAAATTGTTTTTGACATTTTGACAAGACCATACCCTGCCAGGAGTACTAATCTTCAGCAACAAAGCCGTCATTTTCGATAAAGTGGTGTTCTGTCATTCCTTGGTCTGTAAAGACAATCCCATGAAGGACACCACCATAAACAGCTCCTCCGTCCATCCCAATCTTGCCATCTTCTGTAGTCCAAAGATCAGCTGTACCACGCTCTTGCTTTAACAAACCATATACCGGTGTATGGCCAAAGACAATGATTTTTCCAGTATGATTTTCTGCTTCGTGGAATGGTTTTCTAAGCCAAACTTTTTTATAATCTGTAGTTTCATGCCAGTCATCCAAGGTCAAATCAATACCTGCGTGAACAAAGATATACTTGTCTGTCTCTACCACAAACGGCATTTGACGAATAAATTCGACCAAGTCTGCTGCTTCAGTAGCAACACGCTTGGCATCTTCTACTCCATCAACCGGTGCATCCAAGGGTCGACCTAGGATAGAGTTAATGGTTGTATCTCCACCATTGCGACGATAGTGGTCATAGCTTTCTTCTGGGTTATCGAGCCAAGTCAAAAACATATACTCGTGGTTTCCTGATAGACAGATAGCCCCTTGATTGTCCACTAAGTCCTTAACCATTTCTAGAACACGGCGACTATCTTCACCACGGTCAATCAAGTCCCCTAGAAAGAGCAACTGGGTCTGGCCGTCCCATGTTTTGAGAAGGTCTTCCAGCATCCCAGCTTTTCCATGAACATCTCCAATTACATAATAGTCTGTCATCTTATTTCTCCCTGTTTCTCAACAATTCTCTGGCTTGCGTCAGGGCTGCTTCCGTCACATCATCACCAGCCAACATCTTAGCAACTTCTTCCACTCGCTCTTCAACCGACAAGAGACGAACAGTCGAAACCGTTGAATGCTCATTGCTAATCTTCTCAATAAAGAATTGATAATCCGCAATCGCAATCACTTGAGGAAGATGGGAAATTGCAAGAACCTGACCATGCTGGCCAATCTTGTGAATCTTCTGCGCAATAGCTTGGGCTACGCGACCTGAAACTCCCGTATCCACCTCGTCAAAAACAATGCTGGTCTTGCCTTCTTTACGAGAAAAGGCAGACTTAATAGCTAGCATGAGACGAGATAATTCCCCACCAGATGCAACCTTGACCAAGGGTTTAAAGTCTTCACCAGGGTTGGTTGAAATATAAAACTCAACCATTTCATTTCCCTCACGACTGAATTTGCCCTTGCTAAAACGAACCTGAAACTGGGCTTTTTCCATATAAAGATCTTGCAGTTCTTGTTTAATCTCAGCTTCAAGCTGCTGGGCCAAGTCATGACGAGCCAATGCAAGCTGACCTGCCAAATCGACAAGATTAACTTCCAATTTCTTGAGCTCTACTTCTATGTCCTCAGATGAAAGGTTATTTCCTGTCAAGAGATTGTATTCTTCCGTAATCTTGGCAAAATAAAGCAAGACATCATCTACAGTCCCACCATACTTACGGGTAATGGTATGAAGGAGATCCAAACGATTCTCAACCTGCATGAGACGATTGCCGTCAAAATCAAGGTCCTCAATAATAGCTTCCAAACGCTTGCTTATATCTTCTAAGACATAGTAAGTCTCAGACAAAGAGCTTGAAATTTCACGGTATTCAGGGTCATACTCTTCGACACTTTCCATGTCATTCATGGCTGAACGAACATTGGCCAGACTTGAAAAATCTTCATTGTCCAACATGCTGTAAGCATTGGTCAGTGTATCCGCAATATTTTTATGGTTGAGCAGTTTATCACGCTCTTGATTGAGAGCCAGGTCTTCTCCAGCCTGCAAGTTTGCTGCCTCAATCTCTGCCATTTGAAATTCCAACATTTCAATACGTGCCTTGTGTTCCTGTTGGTTTTTCTTGACTTCCAGAACCTGCTTGCGCATTTTTCGATAGGCATCAAAACTCGTTTGATAGGTTTCTTTCAAGGCCCAAAAGGCTGTATCACCAAATTCATCCAACATCTGGATATGAAGTTGAGGACGCATTAACTCTTCTTGGTCATGCTGACCATGAATATCTACCAGATGTTGCCCAATAGCACGCAAAACAGACAGATTGACCATCTGGCCATTCACACGACTGATACTCCGACCATTTTGCAATATTTCTCGACGGATGATAATTTCATCCCCCATTTCCAAACCTTGCTCATCAAAAATTTCCTGCAAAAGGCGACTATTTTCAACGGAGAATAGCCCCTCAATCTCTGCCTTTGGCGCACCATGACGAATAACATCTGTCGTCGCACGAGCTCCCAACATCATATTCATGGCATCAATGATAATCGACTTCCCTGCACCCGTTTCACCAGTCAAGACAGTCATCCCCTTTTCAAAATTGAGGGAAATAGCCTCAATAATGGCAAAGTTTTTTATCGAAATTTCAAGTAACATATAGACCTACCAATTTTTTACTTGTTCAAAGATTTCCTCAGCTAGACTTTCACTTCTTACAATGACTAAAATCGAGCTATCATCAGCTAAACAGCTAAAAATCTTATCCGCAAAAGTCTCGATTAACTGAGCTTTTACAAAAGCCGTATTTCCTGGAATAACTTGGAGATTGATCATCTTATCCATCAATTCAGCCGATTCGATATTGTCTTCAGCCAGTTGCAAACTTTTTACGATTGATTTTGGCAATTCGTAGACATAGGTGTTGTCTCTCAAAGGAATTTTGACAATACCTAGTTCTTTGATATCCCGTGATACCGTTGCCTGAGTAGCAGTGATTCCTGCCTCTTTCAAATGTTCTACAATTTCTTCTTGTGTACCGATTTGATAATCTGTCACAAATCGTCTAATTTTTTCAAGTCTCTCTTTTTTATTCATTTTTAAATTGACTATGCGCCCTCTCTACTACTTCTTCAATATCAGCAAGAACCTGATTGCTTGCTGACTCTTCTTTTTTCAAATACGCTAAAAATTCAATATTGCCATGACCACCTTGGATGGGAGAAAAGTCCAAACCAAGAACTGAAAATCCTTCCTCTGCTGCCATAGCTGTGACAGATTCAAGGACATGTTGATGGACCTTGGCATCTCGAATAATTCCATTTTTCCCAATCTGCTCACGCCCTGCCTCAAACTGGGGCTTAACCAGAACCACAACCTGACCTTGATTTGCCAAGACTCGGTGCAAGGCCGGCAAAATCAGACTGAGGGAAATGAAACTCACATCAATACTGGCAAAGCTAGGTTCCTGCTCGAAATCAGTCTTTTCAGCATAGCGGAAATTAAACTGCTCCATGCTGACAACCCGTGGGTCTTGGCGTAATTTCCAAGCCAACTGATTGGTACCAACATCGACTGCAAAGACCAACTCAGCACCATTTTGCAGCATAACATCGGTAAATCCTCCAGTAGAGGCTCCAATATCAAGCGTGGTCGCGCCATCAACTGACAAATCAAAGACCTGCAAGGCCTTTTCCAGTTTCAAGCCACCACGACTAACATACTTGAGCTTCTCGCCCTTGAGTTTTAGCTCGGTGTCATCGGGAATTTTCTCTCCTGGTTTGTCAAACCGTTCTCCATTCAGGACTGCTACGACTAGACCAGCCATGACACCGCGCTTGGCTTGTTCTCGCGTTTCAAACAAGCCCTGTTTATAAGCTAGTACATCCACTCTTTCCTTAGCCATTGATTCTCAAACTTTCTACTACTCTTACAATCGATTCTATCTCAAAGGGAATCTGGTGGGCAATTTCTTCTAATTTGGCATTAGCTTGATCCAAGGTTTGGTTACAAAAGGCAATAGCCTCTTCCAAGCCCAACAAGGCAGGATAGGTTGATTTTTCTGCCTGTAGGTCCTTTTGTGGTGTCTTGCCAATTTCCTCAAAACTAGCTGTCACATCCAATACATCATCTCGAACTTGAAAAGCAAGCCCAATCAATTCCCCAATAGTTTTCAACTTTGCCTGCATCTCAGGTGCCAATTCGGCTATAATAGCAGCTGCTTGGAAGGGATAAGCTAGTAATTTTCCAGTCTTATTAGCATGAATAGTCTGGAGTTCTTCCAAAGACAAATGCTGGTGTTCACCCTCCATGTCCAAAACCTGCCCTGCCACCATGCCCAGACTTCCTGAAGCTAGGGATAAGTTAGCAATCAAGTCCACCTTGATCTGACTTGGCAAATCTGCCTGCGCTATCAAGGCATAAGGATCTAGGAATAAAGCATCTCCAGCCAAAATGGCCATAGCTTCACCGAATTTCTTGTGATTGGTCAAGCGTCCCCGACGGTAATCATCATCATCCATAGCTGGAAGATCATCATGAATCAAACTCCCTGTATGAATCATTTCCAAGGTCGCAGCCACCTGCGCGTGAGCAGGTTTAATAGCGATCTGCAAGGCTTCCAGAACTTCTAACAAGAGAAAAGGCCGGATACGCTTGCCACCAGCATGAATGGAATAGAGAACAGACTCTCGCAAACTAGAAGCAACCTGCTGGTCTCCATAAAAGTCTTCCAAAGCCGACTCGACAAGAGCTAATTTTTCTTGCTTCTTCATTCAAAATCACTCTCTGTTCCGTCTTCTTGCATGACCTTGACCAAGGTCTTTTCAGCCTTGTCCAGCGTCGCTTGGAGCTCTTTTGACAAGACCATACCCTTTTGAAAGGCAGCAATCGCATCTTCCAGAGCAATTTCACCATTTTCCAAACTTTGGACAATGGTTTCCAGTTCTGCTAGATTTTCCTCAAATTTCTTTTGTTTTGACATCTTTAACCTCTAATTCTACTCGACCATCTCGCATCAAAAGCGTCACTTGGTCTTTTTTCTTCAAACTCTCAACCGAATCCACAACTGACTCTTCTTTTTTGACAATAGCATAGCCACGCGCCACGATTCGACTGGTATCCAACATCAGCAAGGCTTCCGAAAGTCGTTTCACCTCAGCAACCTTGGCATCATAAACCAAAGCCATTTGGCTACGGAGGAGCTTGTCCAACTGACCAAGACGATCTTGATAACGTTGAATTTTGGTAACAGGTGATAATTGTACCAGTCGATGCGTCCTTTCTTGGACGACTTGTTTGTTATCAGAAATCAGTGTTCGCAAACTTTGTTTTAAGTGCAGTTGCAGTTGATCCAAGCGTTGCAAATAGCTATCATACAAACGTTCTGGTTGTCTAAAGATAACAGACTGACTGCATTTTTTCAAAGCTTCTTGTTTCTTAAATAGGACATTTCGGACTGCTGTTGCCATCCGCTTTTCCTGATTTTGCAAATGAGATAATAGATCCAACTTGGTCACAGGTGTTGCCAGTTCAGCTGCCGCTGTCGGCGTCGCAGCGCGTCGATCTGCCACAAAATCTGCCAAGGTCACATCCGTCTCATGCCCCACACTAGAGATAACTGGCAAACGAGATTCAAAAATAGCTCGTACCACAATTTCTTCGTTAAAGGCCCAGAGATCCTCTATGGAACCACCACCACGACCAATAATCAGCAAATCCAAATCGTCCCGTTGATTGGCACGCGCAATATTTCGAGCAATTTCTTCCGCTGCTCCATCTCCTTGAACCTTAGTTGGATAAAGTAAGATATCGATACCTGGAAATCGCCTGCTGACGGTCGTGATAATATCTCGAATCACGGCTCCACTGCGACTGGTTACTACACCAATTCTCTTAGAAAATTGGGGCAGAGGTTGCTTAAAGCGTTCTTGAAACAGGCCTTCTTCTGCCAATTTTTTCTTGAGTTGTTCAAACTGAATCGCAAGCGCCCCAACCCCATCAGGCTCTGCCTTTTCAATGATGATGGAGTAGCTTCCACTTGGCTCATAGACCTGCACGCGCCCAATCACATTAATTTTCATTCCTTCTTCTAGGTCGAAGCCTAATTTCTGATAAATCCCAGACCAGATGGTCGCTTGAATAACTGCATGGTCATCTTTTAGGGAGAAATATTGGTGAGTAGGTCGTTTACGAAAATTGGAAACTTGACCAGTTAAATAGACCCGTTCCAAGTAAGGGTCTTTATCGAATTTCATTTTCAGATACTTGGTCAAAGTTGTTACCGATAAATACTTTTCCATCTCCACCTACTATTCATTTTCTTGCTCTTTCATTGGTATTATTATACCAAAAATATGCTTAAAAATCTTCATTTATGTACCATTATGAGGGAAAAATAAAAAAGGAGGCAAGGCCTCCACTTCTGTTTATTTACTATTTCGAGCTTCTTCCAAAATCTTTGCAATCTTGGTCGTCAAAAGGTCAATAGCAACTGTATTGCTGACTCCCTCAGGAATGACGATATCAGCATAACGCTTAGTTGGCTCGATAAACTGGTGGTACATTGGTTTGACTACGCCTAAATACTGGTCAATAACACTATCAAGGCTACGGCCACGCTCTTCCATATCACGCTTGATACGACGAATAATGCGCACATCATCATCCGTATCCACAAAAATCTTGATATCCATCAAATCGCGCAGACGCTTGTCCTCCAAGACCAAAATCCCCTCAACGATAAAGACATCTTGAGGCTCCTGACGATAGGTCTTGCTACTCCGTGTATGCTCTGTATAGTCATAAGTCGGGATGTCCACCGGACGCCCTGCCAACAATTCCTTAATCTGCTCGATCATCAAGTCTGTATCAAAGGCAAAAGGATGGTCGTAGTTGGTTTTGACACGCTCTTCAAAGGTCAAATGAGACTGATCCTTGTAGTATGAATCATGCTCAATCATGGAAATCTTTTCATCAGGAAAATGCGATAAAATGGCTCTTGAAACACTGGTCTTACCACCACCAGAACCACCTGTCACTCCGATAATGATTGGTCTATTTTGCATGCTATCCTCCGTTTTTTTATCCGTCGTCTATTCTATCACATTTTTTGCAAAATTTATAGTCTGATTTGGATAGTCTAAGAGAACAATTCCAATCCCAAACCTCAGTTAGATTAGTTAAAAACCTTCCTTGGCTTGTAGAGATTGTCCCGTTTTTCTAGAATGGCTAGCAATGTATCTCCTTCAAAGGCAGCTAATTCCTTATCCGACTGTTCTAGCTCTATAAAACGACCAAAGCGTACTTCTGTAGCCTCTTCTGGAGTTAGGAAAACTTTGACAAGGTCCCCTGTCCCAATCTCTAGAGGATGAAGAAAGTCCAATTGACCAGCCTCCACTTTTTCAGCAATTTCTTCCAATGTAAGAGCATCTTCAAGCTGTAAACCAGCTGCACTAGTCCGTGTCAGATGAGACATATGGGCTGAATAGCCCAGCTTCTCTCCCAAGTCAACAGACAAGGTACGGATGTAAGTCCCCTTACTGCATTTCACACGAAAAGTAAAACGTGCAAGATGACCCTCATAAGAAATCGGACTTGTCCGCTCAAATTGATAAATGGTCACCTGACGTTCTGGACGCTCCACTTCTTGGCCAGCACGCGCATACTCATAAAGCTTGCGACCATTGACCTTTACAGCCGAATACATAGGTGGAATCTGGGTAATAGGCCCAGTCAGACTGGCGATTGCTTCATCAACAAGCTTTTCATCCAAGTGCGATAAAACAGGTGTCTCTGCGACCACTTCCCCACTAGCATCCTCTGTCGTCGTGGAATAGCCCAGAGTGATTTCCCCCTCATAGACCTTGCCCTCATCCTGCATAAACTCGACCATGCGTGTTGCCTTGCCAACCGCAATGGGCAAAACACCCACCACATCCGGATCCAAGGTTCCACCATGACCAATCTTCTTGGTTCCCAAAATCTTACGCAGTTTAAAAACCGCATCATGTGAGGTCATGCCCGCTTCTTTTTTTAAGTTGATAATACCGTTCATTTTTGCTTTCTAATTCCCTTTTCACTTTACATCAACATATTCTATCTTAGACAGATTTTAAAACTATATCAGCTTATTTTTCTAAATACTTCCTAGCTTCCTGAACATAAAAGAGTTCTGGATTTTCATGGGCTATACTTTCAAACAAACTACGGGCACGAGCTTCAT
>NZ_KV794152.1:573059-573382 GCF_001808665.1 Streptococcus sp. HMSC070B10
CTTCATCTCCTTTTAATTGGGCATTGAGAGCGCCGTAATAAGAAAACACGATTCGAGCTAGCTTACTTTCTGGTTCAGTAATGTCGAAGTAGTCGTTCGCTTCTTTATTGAACACAATATCTTTTATGGCTTGGGCTTGAGCAACAAGTGTAGCTTTGCCTCCTTTAAAATCTGGTGCCTTGGACAATTGTTCCTCAAAGAAAGCAATATCTTGCGCATCTTGAAGATGAATGGAAACTGTTAATAGTTCAAAGCTTGATATTAAAAACGCAGGGGTTCTGAATCTCTTCCAAATTTTTTTCAAATCATATTTGGACATATTT
>NZ_KV794152.1:573482-573976 GCF_001808665.1 Streptococcus sp. HMSC070B10
GGCAGCTTGAAAATCTCCTTTTAAATAAGCCACTCGACCTTGGATAATTTGGTAATTCTCACGATATGTTGCCCTAAAGGGCTTAATAGATTTTTCTGATTGAACTCTTAACATGTCTACATAGAGCTTAAGATCAATAGAATCGTGTAACACTAGAACAATAACTTTTCTAGATACAAATCTTAAATAAAATACAAAGCCGAGAACTAAAAAGACAATAACTAATAATATGAATCCCAATATTTCCAAATTGCTTTGAAATACTAAGCATACTGCCATCACATCCAAAACAAGTCCAATAATTGAGCAAATTAGAATAGTCCTATCAAGTTGTAAAAGAGTGTTTTCTGTCGCGCTACTTACTATTTTTTTTACTAATTTCATATATTACTCTCATTTCACTAATTCTAAATATTTCTTCGCTTCCTGAACATAAAAGAGTTCTGGTTTTTCATGAGCGATACTTTCAAACAAACTACGGGCACGAGCTTCAT
>NZ_KV794152.1:574076-649414 GCF_001808665.1 Streptococcus sp. HMSC070B10
TCTTTATTGAACACAATATCTTTTATGGCTTGAGTTTGGGCGACTAATTTAGCTCTTCCTCCTTTATAATCTGGTGCCTTGGACAATTGTTCCTCAAAGAAAGCAATATCTTGCGCATCTTGAAGATGAATGGAAACTTTTAATAATTCATAGGTTGATATTAAAAATGTATAGCCTCTTAGTCTACCCCAAATTTTTTTCAAATCATATTTGGACATATTTTCCTTGGCAGCTTGAAAATCTCCTTTTAAATAAGCCACTTGTCCCTGAATAAATTGAAAATATTCTTGATACGTTGCCCTATAAATCTTAATCGATTTCTCAGATTGAACCCTAAACATGTCTTCATAGAGTTTAATATTAATAGCATCATTTAACATTAGATAAACAACTTTGCTAGATACAAATCTTAAATAAAATACAAAGACAAGAGCAAAAAAGTCAATAACTAATAATATGAGTCCCAATATTTCCAAATTGCTTTGAAATACTAAGAATACTGCCATCGCATCAACAACTAAGACTAAAAATACGCAAATTAGAATAACCCTATCAAGTTGTAGAAGAGTGTTTTCTGTCGCCCTACTTACTATTTTTTTAACTAATTTCATATATTACTCTCATTTCACTGATTCTAAATATTTTTTCGCTTCCTGAACATAAAAAAGTTCTGGATTTTCATGAGCGATACTTTCAAACAAACTACGAGCACGAGCTCCATTTCCTTTTAGCTGGGCATTGAGAGCTCCGTAATAAGAGAACATGATTCGAGCTAACTTATTTTCTGGTTTGGTGGTGTCGAAGTAGTCGTTTGATTTTTTATTGCAATAGATATCAACAATAGCCTTTAAACTCAAAATTTCTTTCTGATATTTTAAAAATTGCGATTGAACATTACTTGTTAGTTCTTCTATTTCTACCATTAACTCTTGCAATTCTAAATAATCATTCAAATGAACCAAGTTTAGGATACTATAATACTTGATATTAAAAACATAGTACAGATTTTGGGATTTTTTTAGATTACTATTTTTTATTTTATTCAGCAATTCTAAACTATCTTGGAATAGTCCTCTATAAAAGGATACTTTTGCATTTGCCAAATATTTGGGAAGAATCTGAACATTTCTATTTAAAGAATTTGCATCAGCTCTAGCAACTATATCCTGATACTTTGCTAAATTGATATCTTGAGATAAAATATCAATTAAAACCTTATCAAGTAATAGTTTAGATAGAAGAATAAACAATATAAGAAGGACAAGAAATAATGTTAATACCTTTGTGTAAGTGGTCGATGAATGGTTAAAAATATAGACATAAGCAATTACTGTTGAAAACACTAAAAAATACAGCAAATATTTAAATATAATTTTAAGAAAAATTAATTCTATTTTATCAGCTGACCATGTTCTAATAATTTCTATAGCTCTTTTCATATAACACTCCATAACTAGTTATTAAATAACGCAGTAATTCCTACAAATAATGCAGCTACAGCAGTTGCTGCCTCACCAACCCCAGTAGAAAAAGCAAGAATTGTCCCAACTGTTACAATAGAAAGTCCAATCGTTTCAACTGGATGCTCTACAACCCAATTAAAAGCACTATCAACTACCTCACCTGTTGTATTAAAAGTTTGAGTAAGATGATCCACCGTTCTTACCCCCGTCTCATTAGTCGTCTTAACTGTTGCGTAGTCTTGTTTGACCTGGTTACTCTCTTTTACTTAATTTAAACGAAAGGTACTAGGAAACATTATTACTTCCTAAATATTTCTTCGCTTCCTGTACACAAAAGAGTTCTGGATTTTCATGGACGATACTTTCAAACAAACTACGAGCACGAGCTTCATCTCCTTTTAGCTGAGCATTAAGAGCGCCATAATAAGAAAATATGATTCGAGCTAGCTTATTTTCAGGTTCAGTGGTGTCGAAGTAGTCGTTCGCTTCTTTATTGAACACAATATCTTTTATGGCTTGAGCTTTAGCAACGAGTTTAGCCTTACCATCTTTCGAATCTGGTGCCTTGGACAATTGTTCCTCAAAGAAAGCAATATTTTGCTCATCTTGAATATGGATAGAAGATAGAAAATCATAATATAATTTCTTCAATTCAAATATTTTTCTATTTTTTTTAGAAATATTAGAAAGATTGATATTTGAATATTGACTAAGCGATAATAAAAAATCTCCTCTGAGGTAAGATAATTCTCCTGTGATTAATTCAAAACTTACTTCATTAAATTTCTTATTAAACTTATTGGAATGACTAACATTGTATTCAAAGAAAAATTGATATTTCTTAAAATCAATCAAAACCACCTTCCAATATAGAAGAACTTTCCATGTCAATAAATTTAAAAAGATGCCAATAACTATAAATAATACCGACAAAAATAACAGATAACGTACTGCAATAATATTCTGTTTAAACAATAAAAACAAACCCAAAATTGCTATATAAACTGCAACAACTAATAAATATGTAGATAATCGAATACAAATATTATAAAGAAATTTTACATCTTTATTTGCTAATAATTTAATTAAGCTTTTCAATTTTATAAAAATCCTCCGAATAAAATTGTTTACTAGATTCTCTCAGTAAAAAATTTTCAAAATCACCTTCATCTTCAACTATTGTATACATTCCGTTGTTCACTATAAAATAGTCATTATTGATCATGTAGTGTCCATCGGAGAGTCCTGAAAAATCAATGTCATCTAACTTCAATTTGTCACGTTCACTAAGTGTTAAACATAAACGAAGGGCTCCCTCTTTCATATAGTCTTTAAGAGAAATTGCTGCATATCCTCCAAATGCTTGTTTTTCTGGACTAGATGAGTTTTGATTTTGAACTGCTTTTTCTTTAATAAAAGAAGTGACTCTAAATGAACGTGATATTTGAAAACCTGGGCTAGCTAATGGTTGATCTTCAGCATCAAATACAGATAAATCATAACCTTTCTTTTTAATAGCATCTTCTACTACTGACCTAAAATCTTTTAGAACTATTTGAGCTTCATCACTTGAAACAGCATTTTTTATAAATTCCTTTAGGCCGTAGTCTTGATCAATGAAAGTAACATATTTCAATTTTTGACGCGTGTACTTAGCACCCACTTTTATGGTAACTCCCTTATCGAAAACATCAAAGACACCTACATCGGAAATATTACTATCATAGTATGAAGACTTAAGTGTTAATTCGTAGTTCAAATCCCTAGAATGATAAAACTCTTGTAATTGTTGTACTTTGGCATTATTTCTCAAGTAAGTTTGAATTTCACTGCCTAGAAATGGAGAAAGAGTTCCCGCTAATACTATAATGACTACAAATCTACTCACTTTTTGATTGTACTCAACCTTTTGATAAATCCAATCTAAATACGGAAATAAAAATAATGAAAAAATGAAACTCCAAAGGTCAATATCTTTTATAAAGTCAAAGGAAACGATCATTTTAAATCTTAGCACAAACATCAGAAAAATTGCTAAAAAAATATTGCCAATCAATAGGAATGAAATCAGACATTTCGTTCGATTTTTTGCCTTTATCACATAAGTTATACCTACAATAAGATTGGCTAAAAAGCTAATTCCGTAGCCTAAGACTGTTGGAACAAGGCCAAAAACACCAAATAATAAACTATATCTTGAGTCTGAGTCACCTACCCCTTCAATATTTAAAAGACCATATAGGAGATTAAGAAGAAACACAACTAGTGGTAAATATGCAATATAGATATCCGAAAATTTCAAAGTTTTTTTCATAGGAACTCCTGTTTCTAAGGTAATTTTACTCCCCCTTCAATGCTTCAAACTTCGCTTTCATGGTTGGATTTTTTCGAGTCAATTTTTTGACCGAAACATCTTCTAATTTGTTGTTAGCTAGACGGAGTTGGTTTTCAGATGTTGTTAGGAACTTTTTAACCTCTTCCATCCGTTTGATAGCCTTATCAATTTCATCGATTGCTTTACCAAAGTTGGTCGAAGCTGAATTATAGTTCTTAGCAAAGGCCTGTTTAAAGGCATCCAAGTCTTCCTCAAAATTCGTAATGTCGATATTTTGCTCCCGAACCAAGGCCAGCTCTTGCTTGTATTTTAGTGAATTAAGAGCCGCATTACGCAGGAGCCCAATCAACTGAATAAAGAATTGAGGACGAACCACATACATCTTTTCATACTCGTGACTAACGTCAACAATCCCTGTGTTAAAGTAGTCATTATCGGCCTCAAGCATAGTCACCAAAACCGCATATTCACAGTTCTTTTCACGACGGTCCTTGTCCAATTCCTTGTAAAAATCTGCATTCTTGTGCTTCTTCTCTGTTCCATCTGCTTCATTTTTCATCTCAAACATGATGGAAATAATTTCAACACCATTTTCATCACTCTCGCGGAAGATAAAGTCCCCCTTAGACCCACGCGCAGAGACCTTGTTATCCTTCTCAAAGTAAGCATTTGGAAAAGCAAAACTACGGACCTTGTTAAACTCACTCTCTGCATACTGTTCCAGACTTTCCCCGATAGCTTTTGTAGATTGTTGAGCTTTGAAATTCTTATAAAATTCGACCTGTTCACTAGCTGCCTTGAGTTGAGCTTCGTAGTTTTGCTTAACTGAAGCAAGAGAAAGCTCGTTTTCCTTTTCTTGCAGTAGGAGCTGATTTTTAACCTGATCCCGTTCTTTTTCTAGGTCAGAGAGGGTCTTTTGCAGTTGATTTTCATGCTCCAAACGCAAGGTTGCCAATTGGTTTTCCAAGGCCTGCACTTCCTTGTCCTTTGCTAATAAAGCCTGATGGCTTGTCTGTTCAACCTCTTTCTTGGCCAATTCTTTTTCTGTATTAAAGTTTTGGATTTGGCTCTGCAATTGCGCAATTTCTTGGTCTTTTTGAGCCAGTTTAGACTGTTGTTCATTCATGGCCTTTTGCTCAGCCAAAGCCAGTTCCTGCTTCATGCGATCGTGTAGTTCCTTATCAAACTCAGCCGTTCTCACTTGGGATAAAAGTTCGGCATACTGACTTTCATTTACTGTAAAGACTTCCCCACAGTTGGGGCATTTGATTTCGTTCATATCGTTCCTCTTTCTAGACTTCTGTAACCATTATATCATGCCTGAGGAAAAATCAAAAACAGTGAGTCGAAACCCACTGTTTATCTTCTTTTTCTTTAAATTTTTTCCAAGGCCAAGCGCAAGTCTTCAATCAAATCTTCTACATTTTCAAGTCCGATTGACAAACGAATTTGGTTTGGGGTGACACCTGCTGCTTCAAGGTCTTTTTCTGACAATTGACCATGAGTGGTTGTTGCTGGATGGATAACAAGAGATTTAGCATCTGCTACGTTTGCAAGATCAGAGAAGATTTCCAAACTATCAATTACCTTGCGTGCTTCTGCCTCCCCACCTTTGACATGGAAGGTAAAGATTGAGCCCACACCTTTTGGCAAATATTTCTCAGCCAAGGCATGGTAAGGACTATCAGCAAGTTTTGGATAGTTGACTTTTTCTACCTTAGGATGGTTGACAAGGAAATCAACAATTTTCTCTGCATTTTGCACATGGCGTTCCACGCGAAGAGAAAGTGTTTCAAGTCCTTGGAGTAACAAGAAGGCATTAAATGGCGACAAGGCTGCCCCTGTATCACGAAGCAATTGAACACGGACAGCTATAATAAAGGCTGCTGCCCCCACATCACGAGTATAGCTCAAATTGTGGTAGCTTGGGTCTTCCTCAACAAATTGAGGGAATTTTCCTGAAGCCGCCCAATCAAAACGCCCGCTATCGACAATCACTCCTCCAATTGTCGTACCATGTCCACCGATAAACTTAGTCGCAGAGTGAATGGCAATATCTACACCGTGAGAAAAAACGTTAATCAAATAAGGTGTAGCAAAGGTATTATCGGAAACAAGTGGAATCTGATGTTTATGAGCAATCTCAGCCAATTTTTCCAAGTCAGGAATGTTAATCAAGGGATTGCCCAAGGTTTCAATCAATACAAGCTTGGTATTGTCTTTGATCGCTGCTTCCACTTCCTCTAAATTATCCACATCCACAAAGGTTGTTGTGATACCATAACGAGGAAGGGTTTCTTTCAAGAGGTTGAAAGTCCCGCCGTAAATAGTTGATGCCGCTACTACATGATCACCAGCATGGGCAAGCGCCAAAATCGTATAAGTCACTGCGGCCATACCTGATGCGGTTGCAAGAGCTCCAACACCACCTTCAAGAGCAGCAATTCTTTCTTCGAAGGCAGCTGTTGTAGGGTTTGTGATACGAGTATAAATGTTCCCTGGTTTTCTCAAGGCAAACAAATCGGCACCTTCCTGCGTGTCATCAAAAACAAAGGATGTTGTTTGATAAATCGGCACTGCACGAGACTTGGTAGCTGGATCCACAACTTGACCAGCATGTAGTTGCAAAGTTTCAAATTTAAAATCACGAGTCATAAAACGACCTCCAAATAGTTTGATTAAGGATATTGTAGCACCTTAAGGTATAGTTTACAAATATCAGTTTTCTATATTTTGATATAAGAAATAGCTATTACCCTATTTTAAAAACGAAAAAGCACGACTTAATCGTGCTCATTTTCTTAATCTACGTAAGTATCTTCATTTTTATTGAGGAAGGCATATGGAAGACCCATCAAGAGGCCTCCTCCGATAAAGTTTCCAATGAAGGTTACACCCCAGTGACGAAGCATATTTCCAACACCGAAGTTAGCAATTGAATCAGCAGCAACACTGAATTTTACAATCGCGAAAGAAGCAAAGTTCGCAGCGATGTGCTCGTTTGTTAAGAATACAAACATGTAAATCGCTGATAAAACGAGCCATAGTTTAGCACCACCATCTTTGACCAAAACAAATGAAAGAATCGCAATATTAACGAAAATATTTGCCAAAATCGCCTCAAGCAAGATTAATTCATTTGAACGGCCTAACTTCATCTCAACAACACCTGAGATGAAGCTATCGTGAGTTAGATGTGCATAGGCTGCCGAATGAGCAAAGCCCCAACCTGCTATCAAGGCCCCGATAAGGTTGAACAAGGTACAGTAAAGTAAAATCTCAGCTGTTTTTCTCCAAGAGATTTTTTTCAAGAAACTACCAGCAGTTAAGAACATCATGTTTGATGTTACCAACTCGGCATTCAAGAAAACAATGTAGGCCAATCCCCAAGCAAAGACAAATGGGAATAGGAAGCGTCCACTACCCGGTGCAATTTTATTAATCAAGTCAGCTCCAACTGCACCTGCAGCTGTACTGAAGGTTAAAAATGCACCTGCGAACATCGAACGAATCGCATACTTAAATTTGCTTTGACTATAAAGACTTTCTTTCTTCTTGCAAGCAAATTCAATCTTTGAGATAAATTCTGAAGAAACCATAATAAACTCCTAAAACTTTTATTTGTGATAATTATATCACAAACTTTAGAATTAAGGAAACGTTTTCTGTATTTCATAAAAGTTTATTTTACGAAAATATTAAAAGAATCAATGAAACTTAATCTTCACTGATTCTTTTAGAACTAATAAAATTGTTTATATGGTTGATTGAAGGCTGTCAAAATTTCGTCAGATGTTTGTGAATAATCTTTTGTTTCTTTCAAATCACCCTTTACAATGATCCGCTCAGTAGCTGCTGCATCCTCACAAGTTACTAAAGTAATTTCATCAACACCAGTTCGGTCATCAATTTCATCTACTCTATCTGGTGTAACTCGTTTCACTTCACTAATTTCATAGGTATACACTTTATTCTTATCTGTCAAGTGAATTTTCATCCCTTTTTTCGCACGATCTAGTGGAGAAAAAAGCATCTGACTAGCATTATCACCTGTGAAAATATGATGGCTAGCTAATGAATAATTCCCTTTACCCATTTCTTGGTCACGCTTCATGGTACCCGCACCGTATAAAAGATTGACATTTGCAATCCCCTTAAAGATAGGTAAATTAATTTCAAGCTCAGGTATTGCAATTCCTCCGATAACAGGTAATTTTTGATTATCCCATTGAGAGGCTAAAACAGCTTCAGAGGAAATGGCTTTTACTGAATCAAAATCAAAATTTCCCTCTGTGTCCTGATTTTCTTCTATTTTTTCTTTTGATACTTGACTAACTTGGTATTTATTACTATTCCAAGCAATAAATGCATCACGAATCTTTGCATTAAAAATCAAAGCAATAGAGATCAGTATGAGGAATACAGCCAAGATATTTGTCAGCAGATTTTTTCGTTTGATTTTCTTATTATTCTTTTTATGAGACATTATGCTTCACCTTCTGTTTCGTTTTCTGTCCCAACTTCTTCTTTCTCTGCGGCTGCCACTGTTGTAAAGGTTACAATTTTGGCATCTTGATCCAGGCGCATCACCTTAACTCCCATAGTTGAGCGACCTGTTTGTGAAATATTAGCAACATTGGTTCGAATCATGACACCAGTATCAGTGATAATCATCAAATCTTCATCACCTTTAACTGTCATAAGACCAGCAAGGGAACCATTCTTTTCAGTAATTTTAGCAGTTTGCATCCCTTTACCACCACGACCTTTTGTTGGATATTCAGTCGCAACTGTGCGCTTACCATATCCTTTTTCAGTGATGATAAGAACCTCGTCCTGATCTGTGATTACACTAGCACCAACTACTGTGTCCCCCTCACGGAGATTAACACCTTTCACACCCGTAGCGATACGACTCATTCCCCGAACGGCTGATTGATTAAAGCGAACTGCATAACCAAACTTGGTACCAATGATAATATCCGTATCTTCTTCTGTCAACAAGACATTAATCAACTCATCTTCATCTTTCAGATTCAGTGCTTTAAGTCCATTTTGACGAATGTTAGCAAATTCCTTGACGCTGGTTCTCTTCACAATGCCATGACGGGTTGTGAAGAAAAGGTAAGCATCATCACTGCGTTCAGATTCAACATTGATGATAGTCTGAATACTTTCGCCTTCATCCAGTTTTAAAAGATTGACAATCGGCAATCCCTTGGCTGTACGGCCATATTCAGGAATTTCATAACCTTTAAGACGATAAACACGTCCTTTATTTGTAAAGAAGAGCAAATGATCATGCGTGCTAGTTGATACTAACTCACGAACAAAGTCGTCATCCTTAACACCTGTACCTTGGACACCACGACCACCACGTTTTTGAGCAGTGAACTCAGCTTGGTCCAGACGTTTGATGTAACCCTTGTTAGACAGTGTAATTAAGACATCCGATTCTTCAATCAAATCCTCATCTTCGAGGCTTAAGACTTCACCGACCATCAATTCAGTACGACGTTGGTCACCAAATTTACGTTTAACTTCGTCTAATTCATCTTTGATGATCTGTGAAACACGTTCCGGCTTAGCAAGAATATCTGCTAAATCGGCAATCAGAGCCAAGAGATCATCATACTCAGACTGAATCTTATCGCGTTCCAATCCAGTCAAACGACGAAGACGCATATCAAGAATGGCTTGACTTTGACGTTCAGAAAGCTTGAATTTACTCATCAACTCAGCTTGTGCTTCCGCATCCGTTTCACTAGCACGGATGATACGAATCACTTCATCGATATGGTCTAGCGCAATTAAGAGACCTTCTAAGATATGCGCACGCGCTTCTGCTTTTTCCTTATCAAAACGGGTACGACGAACAACCACTTCTTTTTGATGTTCGATATAAGCATCCAAAATCTGACGAAGGGACAAAATCTTCGGTACACCATTTTGGATAGCAAGCATATTAAAACCAAAATTGGTTTGCATCTGGGTCATCTTGAAGAGGTTATTAAGTATAACATTGGCCGAGGCATCACGTTTGACCTCGATTACGAAACGAACCCCTTCACGGTTTGATTCATCACGAACTGCAGTAATACCCTCAATACGTTTTTCCTGAACCAAACGAACAATATGCTCATGCACCTTTGTTTTATTGACCATATAAGGAAATTCTGTTACAACGATGCGCTCACGGCCAGTCTTAGTTTCTTCAATTTCAGTACGAGAACGAAGAACAATAGAACCTTTACCAGTTTCGTAAGCCTTATGAATGCCTGATTTCCCCATAACCAGGGCACCAGTTGGAAAATCTGGTCCAGGTAAGACTTCCATCAAGTCCTTAGTGGTCACTTCAGGATTGTCCATGACCAACTTCACAGCATCAATAGTTTCACCCAAGTTATGAGGTGGAATATTGGTTGCCATTCCAACAGCAATACCAGTCGCTCCATTTACCAAAAGGTTTGGAAAACGAGCTGGCAAGACCAAGGGTTCCCGTTCATTGGCATCATAGTTATCAACGAAATCAACTGTATTTTTATTGATATCACGAAGCATCTCCAGAGCAATCTTGCTCATACGTGCCTCAGTATAACGCTGGGCGGCAGCACCATCACCATCCATGGAACCAAAGTTCCCATGACCATCTACAAGCATGTAACGGTAACTCCACCATTGAGCCATACGGACCATGGCTTCATAGATAGAGGAATCCCCGTGTGGGTGATATTTACCCATAACATCCCCTGTAATACGAGCAGATTTTTTATGAGGTTTGTCTGGAGTAACACCCAGTTCATTCATTCCGTAGAGAATCCGACGGTGAACCGGTTTCAAGCCATCTCGAACATCAGGAAGGGCCCGCGCTACGATAACACTCATGGCGTAGTCGATAAAGCTCGTCTTCATCTCCTTTGTCAGATTGACATTCACTAAATTTCTATCCTGCATTAATAAATGCCTCATTTCACTATTAGTATAAAATATATTATACCATAATGTCCGCCATATTTCAGGTATCTAAAACCACTAAAACGTTTACATCAAGAACTGCAAAGCATATCCGTGACAAAGCTTTTTAAAAGTGATAGAATTGAAATAACTGGGGAAATCCCTGAATAAAATTAAGGAGATGTTTAGAATAATGACTTCAACTAAACAACACAAAAAAGTTATCCTTGTCGGTGATGGTGCTGTAGGTTCTTCTTACGCTTTTGCACTTGTTAACCAAGGAATTGCACAAGAGCTTGGAATTATCGAAATTCCACAATTGCATGAAAAAGCTGTTGGTGACGCGCTTGACCTTAGTCACGCCCTTGCTTTCACTTCACCTAAAAAAATCTATGCAGCTCAATACTCTGACTGTGCAGACGCTGACCTTGTTGTAATCACTGCAGGTGCGCCTCAAAAACCAGGTGAAACTCGTCTTGACCTTGTAGGTAAAAACCTTGCTATCAACAAATCAATCGTAACTCAAGTTGTTGAATCAGGTTTCAAAGGTATCTTCCTTGTTGCTGCTAACCCCGTTGACGTCTTGACTTACTCAACTTGGAAATTCTCTGGATTCCCTAAAGAACGCGTTATCGGTTCAGGAACTTCACTTGACTCAGCTCGTTTCCGTCAAGCACTTGCTGAAAAATTGGATGTTGATGCTCGTTCAGTGCACGCCTACATCATGGGTGAACACGGTGACTCTGAGTTCGCTGTTTGGTCACACGCTAACATCGCTGGTGTAAACCTTGAAGAATTCCTTAAAGACACTCAAAATGTTCAAGAAGCTGAATTGATTGAATTGTTCGAAGGTGTTCGTGATGCAGCTTACACAATCATCAACAAAAAAGGTGCAACATACTACGGTATCGCAGTAGCCCTTGCTCGTATCACTAAAGCAATCCTTGACGATGAAAACGCAGTGCTTCCACTTTCAGTATTCCAAGAAGGTCAATACGGAGTTAAAAACGTCTTTATCGGTCAACCAGCTGTTGTTGGGGCACATGGTATTGTTCGTCCAGTAAATATCCCATTGAACGACGCAGAAACTCAAAAAATGCAAGCATCTGCTAAAGAATTACAAGCTATCATTGACGAAGCATGGAAAAACCCAGAATTCCAAGAAGCTTCTAAAAACTAATTGTAACTAGGTTCTCATTAAATGAGAACTCCATACCGAAGACAAACATTATTCTAGTGTTTGTCTTTTTTATTTCTCCAGATCTCCTATCCTTAAAAAATTTGAAACCTCTACAAAATACTTTTCAATGCAAAAAAATTTCCCGCCCTGTTTTCCGTGGTTTTTCCGATCTAAGTCAATCTTAACTTCCACATAAACTTAGCTTGATTATCAAAACTTTGTGAGTATATTTGCGGTTATTGGATACGATTCAGTCATAGATGAAGGAAAATCAATAACTTGTCCAATCTGACTAAGAAAATGTTCTTGCGAAACGAGTTCATCTAGCGTGTAAAAGACAACCTGATTGCGGTTATTGTCTGGATTTTCTTTATGAAACATAGGAAACATCTCACAACTTTTCTGACATCTATTATACAACTTTAGAAAAAATGCCCTTAGAAACTTTTAATCTAAGGGCTTTGTTTTCAGTCTGAGTTTCTTATAAAATGAGAACTTTTCTTTTTATTGTTATAAAATCTAAGATTGTGCTTTTAAAAATATTACTTATCTCACTTCTTATGTATTGTATTGTAAATTCGAATACAAACACAATAACTCAAATATACTCTCACCATACAATAGATAAAATAACCTGTAGATGATACTATGAAAAATGATAAGATATAGCTTTAAAACATTTTATTCCTGCAATCTCTCATACAATTCTTGCATTTGTACATCATCTGGAACCAGTTTTAAGTAAGCTTGCGCATTGACTTTTGCTTCTTCAAAATAACCCAATTCACGCAAGAGATAGATATAGTGTTCCAGAAACTCTGGATTATCCTTTAAATCTCCTGCCAACTCTTGATAATGCTCGTAGGCAGTATCCAAATCGTCCATTTCTTGATAGGAACGAGCAAACATCCACTTGGTCAAAAGATTCTCTGGCTCATCATTTTGCAAGTCTAGAATGTCCTCATAACGTTCCTGTTCTAGATAAATAGTGGCTAGACGGAGTAAGATTTCTTCCGTATCCTCAGCGTCTTCTTTTGCAGTAAGGAGGTAGTTTTCTGCACCACTGGCATCATGCAATTCATAAGAGAATTGTGAAGCAGCCAGCAAGAGGCGAGTTTCAAAGGGATTTTTCTCTAAGCCTTGCTTAGTGATACGCAGGGCTTCTTGAACTTGATGTTCCTTATGTAAGGCCTGACTGTAACCATACTCATATCCTTCAAAATCAGGTGAAATGGTATCAAGTTGCTTAAAGTAGAGGACAGCTTTTTGGTATTCTTCTCTATCAAAGTAAAGACTGGCCAACTCAAAAGCTGTTAGGTCATCGTATTCTAACTCCAGGGCTTTTTCTAAAAACTCTGTAGCTGTTTCAAATTTCCCTAACTGGGCATAGGCAAAGCCAATCCGTTGATAGGTAGAAATGCCTGTTTGCTCATAAATAGTACGATTATCTAACTGGGCATAGCCTTGAATAGCTTCTTGGTAATTTTCCAACTCACTATCCAACTCTGCTAAGCCCAATATCAAGAGAGGATCCTCTGAGTAGGTCAAAGCCTCCAGCAGTTTCTCACGCGCTACATCTGTCAAACCTTCCAGCTGGTAAAGGTCTGCTTTCAGAGCCAAAGCTGAAACATACCAGTCACTGTCAGCTTGGATTTCCTCAAGATAAGCAAAGGCTTCTTCGATTTGACCATCCTCGCTAGCAATAGCTGCCAGATTGAGATTAACCTCTGGAAAATCCTCTATGATTTTCAGGTAAATTTCCTTTGCCTGAGGATAAAAACCAATCCCTTCTAGATAAGTAGCTAACTCATACAGAAGGTCACTTGGATCATTTTCTAAAGCTTTGACGAAATAGTGCTCAGCCTTGGTTAAATCTTGCTCTTCCAAGGCCTGTAACATCTGTTGACTATTGTTCACTCTTGATTTCCTCTCCCTCTAGTTCATATAGGCCACTGACTACCTTATACCATTCAAAAATGGCTGAAATGACAACTTTAGCAGAGGCATAAACTGGAATACCGAGCAAGACTCCCCAGATACCAAACATGGATCCTGAAGTTAACAAGACAAAAAGAACATTAATAGGATGGATGTTTAATTGACTTCCCAAAATCAATGGAGAGACAAAACGGCCTTCAATAGTTTGTTCTACGATAAAGACAATCACTACTTTTAAAAGCATGACCGGCCCAGCAATCAAGCCCAATACTAGGGCAGGAAGCATGGCTAAGAAGCTACCCAAATAAGGAACCAGATTTAAAATACCAGCAGTAACCCCCAACGTAACTGCATAGCGTAAACCAATAATCTTGAAGAAGATGATAAACATTACTGCTACAATAATAGCCACTGTTACTTGCCCTCTAACATAGTTGGACAACTGTTGATTCACATCTGACAAAACCTGTCCCACAGGTTCCTTCAATTTCGTTGGCATGAATTGGGTTAAATAGTTACGCAAGCCTTTCCCATCACGCAAGAGATAAAAGAGCATGAAAGGAACGATAATCAAGGCAACAATCACTTGAGAAGCCCCGCTAATAAAGGCACTCACCCAGTTGACTGCCTGAGAAGAAACTTTACTTGCCCAAACTGTAGCCTGACTAGAGAAGTTTGTTAAAACTTGCTCTAACTGAGGTCTGAAATCATCTGGTAAACGCTTGGTGACCAAATCATTAATAACTCGATCAGCATCTTCAAGGTAGATTGGTACATTTCTTGCAAAGGTTAAAACTTGACGTTGCAGATTTGGAATAGCGACTGCCAATCCCCAAATGATAAAGAGAGCGATGATCACAAAGACAATACTGATTGCTATGACGCGATTAATCTTATGCTTCTCCAACCAATCAACAATGGGATTCAGTAAATAGTATAGTAAACCAGATAGAATGACTGGCAACATCACGACTGCCAAAAAGTCTAAAACAGGTGAAAATAGAAAACTAATCTTGCTTAAAATAAAAAGATTTAAGCCAAGTAACAAGGTTACCAAAAATACCGTAATTGCCTTGTTATCCAAAAACCACTTGAAAAACCAAGATAGGCTAAAATGTTTCTCTTTTTGCTCCATAAATACTTCCTTTCTATTGTTCTCTCATTATACCATTTTTAAATCAAAATAACTCTTTTTTAAAGTGCTTACATACCATTGAATTGCACCGCATAGCATATTATAAATTAATTTTGTGATATAATAGACTTATCTTTATAAAGAGGTATAGTCATGAAAGAAACTGTTTATTTTGGAACTTATACGCGTCGTACTTCCCAAGGGATTTACAAGGCAGACTTTGATACAGAAACTGGTCAGCTTTCAAATTTAGAACTTTTTGCACCTGAACCAAGTCCGACCTACCTTGCCTTTGACCAGCACCAACATTTATACACTGTTGGTAGCCAAGACGATAAGGGAGGAATCGCTGCCTATCAAACTGACGGTACCTTATTAAATCATGTCGTGGAAGAGGGAGCACCCCACTGTTATGTTGCCGTTGATGAAAAGCGTGATTTAGTGTACGCAGCAAACTACCACAAGGGACAGGTCTTTGTTTATAAACGTCAGGAAGATGGTCGTCTTCTACTTAGTGATGTGGATCAACACAGTGGCCAAGGTCCACATGAAAATCAAGCTTCTCCACATGTTCACTATACAGATTTAACACCTGACCACTATCTAGTGACTTGTGACTTGGGAACTGACCAAGTCATCACTTATGATCTTGATCAAGAAGGAAAATTATCTAAACTCTATACCTATCACAGCCAGCCAGGAGCAGGCTCACGCCATATTATTTTCCATAACCATTATAAAATCGCTTATCTCATTTGCGAACTCAATAGCACTATCGAGGTTCTAATCTACGATGGTGTTGGCGAATTTGAACGCATGCAAGTCATTTCAACTCTACCAGACGGTTATGAGGGCTTTAATGGTACTGCTGCTATTCGTCTCTCTAAAGACGGTAAATACCTCTACGCTTCTAACCGTGGTCATGATTCTATCGCAGTATATACAATTCTTGCGGATGGTAGCTTAGAGTTGTTAGAAATCGTTCCGACACATGGTCAGACTCCACGTGATTTTGATTTGACGCCGGATCAAGAATTTGTCATTGCTGTCCATCAGGACTCTGACAATGCAACCGTCTTTAAACGCAATCCTGAAACTGGTCGTCTAGCAGAACTTTCTAATGACTTCCATGTCCCAGAAGCGGTCTGCATCAGTTTTGCTAATTAATATAATTATAACTGACCAACTAACGGAGCTACACACCAAAGACAAACATCATTTTAGTGTTTGTCTTTTTTATATCTACAAATTACTCCCCAAAAAAAGATGGAATCTTTCTCAAAACAATTTTTCCATGAAAAGTAAAAATATTTCACAGCCATCATTTATTTGTCTCACACCTAACGGAGCTAGACGGACTAATAGTGACATAATGAAAAAGAACCTTGCAAAGCAAGATTCTTTTAGTGTCTGACTTAAATAATTGTTCTTCTGGGAACTAAATCGAATTAAGCTTCGATTTCTGTAACCATACCTGAACCAACAGTACGTCCACCCTCACGGATAGAGAATGTAGTACCTTGTTCTACGGCGATTGGGTGGATCAACTCAACGTCGATTGTCACGTTATCACCAGGCATTACCATTTCAGTACCTGCTGGAAGTTCGATTGAACCTGTAACGTCAGTAGTACGGAAGTAGAATTGTGGACGGTAGTTGTTGAAGAATGGAGTGTGACGTCCACCTTCTTCTTTAGTAAGGATGTAAACTTCACCTTTGAATTTAGTGTGTGGGTTGATTGAACCTGGTTTAGCGATAACTTGTCCACGTTCGATTTCGTCACGTTGAACACCACGAAGAAGGACACCTACGTTATCTCCGGCAAGACCTTCGTCAAGTTGTTTACGGAACATTTCAACACCAGTAACAACTGCTTTTTGAGTTTCTTCTTTGATACCAACGATTTCGATTTCGTCGTTGACTTTAACGATACCACGGTCGATACGTCCTGAAGCAACTGTACCACGTCCAGTGATTGAGAATACGTCTTCGACTGGAAGAAGCAATGGTTTGTCAGTGTCACGTTCTGGTTCTGGGATGTACTCATCAACTGTGTTCATCAATTCCATAACGATGTCTTCGTATTTAGTGTCACCTTCAAGGGCTTTAAGAGCTGAACCTTGGATAACTGGAAGATCGTCACCTGGGAAGTCGTATTCTGACAATAGGTCACGGATTTCCATTTCAACCAATTCAAGCAATTCTTCGTCGTCAACCAAGTCAACTTTGTTCATGAAGACGATAAGGTGTTTAACACCAACCTGACGTGAAAGAAGGATGTGCTCACGAGTTTGTGGCATTGGTCCGTCAGTTGAAGCTACTACAAGGATAGCTCCGTCCATTTGAGCGGCACCAGTGATCATGTTTTTAACGTAGTCCGCGTGTCCTGGAGCGTCGATGTGAGCGTAGTGACGTTTTTCAGTTTCGTACTCAACGTGCGCAGTGTTGATTGTGATACCGCGTTCGCGTTCTTCTGGAGCAGCATCGATAGACGCATAGTCTTTAGGTTGGTTAACTGATGAAGGCAAGCGACGTGCCAAAACAGTTGTGATAGCTGCAGTTAGGGTAGTTTTACCGTGGTCAACGTGTCCGATAGTACCAATGTTAACGTGTGGTTTACTACGATCGTATTTTTCTTTTGCCATTTGAGTAAAAGCCTCCAATAAAATATATTTTATAGATAGACAGTAGGCAATACAGTCTAACTTTCCTTACTATTTTATCAAATTTCAGCTAAATTGCAAGTGTTTTACAAAGTTTTTGTGAATTATTCTTAATCTACTAATCTAAACGGCACTTCCACTCCTATCACTTGCCTAAATAAAAAGAAAAATCAGGAATTTCCTGACTTTTACTTAGCTAATTCTCTTTCTCGTTCTTTCATTATTTTATGATTTTCATACAAACGTGATAAAAACTTAGAAATTTCTTTCAAGATAGAATAGGTTGGTACTGCGACAATCATGCCAATGACACCATAGATATTACTTGATAACAAAAGCAATACTAAAATCGTAATTGGATGAACCTTCATTACCCCACCAACGATTCGAGGGTAGAGGATATTTCCATCTACTTGTTGAATAATCAGCATATAAACAACTGCAATCAGCATTCTATGAGGATCAGTAAAGACATTAGCGATAATCATTGGAATCAAGCCAATACTTGGTCCTACATAAGGAATGAGATTGGCTAATCCTGAAAAGATGGCGAAGACCAATGCATATTTTAAACCAATAATACTATATCCAATAAAGGCCAAACACCCAATAATAATCGCATCAATTGCAACTCCACTAATATAGCGAGCAATTGTCGCATTCAAATTCTTTAATAGGCCTGCAATATGTAGCTTATCTCTCTTTAAAACAGTACGTTCAAGCATCGGCAAGAACTTGTTACCGTCTAACAAAAAATAAATTAAGAACACAGGGGTCATGATAATAATCAAAACGGTACTAAAGAGCGCAGATAAGACACTTCCAACACTATTCGTCACACTATTTAAGATATTTTGTAGAATATCTACATAGGATAGATTTAATTGTTGAATTGTCGCTTGAATATCTAAATTTTGAAAGGCTGGATAAGTAGATAAATCCACAATCAAATCTTGCAAACGACTATAAATTGTCTGACTTGTTGCTATCAAACTGGTCAACTGATTAATCAAAATCGGTAAAAGATAAACTACCCCAATAACTAGCCCCCAGACCAAGGTACACAAGGTTAGTAAAATACCAATGATACGGTTAATTTTGAAATACTTTTGTAAAAAATTTACAATAGGATTGGTCAAATAATATAAAAAACCACCTAAAAGAAAGGGAATCATTATAGTGTTTGCAACGCTTACAAAAGGTGTAATAATCGCTCCCATCTGTCTCCATAAATAGAAGATGATGGTTAATAGTAAAATCTCACTGGTCCAAAAAAATAATTTATTCTTACGAAACATGAAGTACCTCCATTCATCTATTTTACCACACTTTCAAAAAAGCTTCTTTCTTCTATCATGAAACTGGGAATATTTTTTTCTTTATGATAGAATAAACTTACTATGAAAAAAATAATTTTAACTCTTTTAAGCCTTTCCGTTATTGGCTCAGCATCTACTGTTGCTGCCCAAGATTTTAATATTGCTGCTAAACATGCAATTGCTGTTGAGGCGAATACTGGTAAAATTCTCTATGAGAAAGATGCAACCCAGCCAGTTGAAATTGCTTCAATCACAAAGTTAATTACTGTTTATCTTGTCTATGAAGCCTTGGAAAACGGCAGTATTACACTATCAACTCCGGTAGATATTTCTGATTATCCTTACAAATTAACGACAAATTCTGAAGCGAGTAACGTTCCTATGGAAGCTCGTAATTATACTGTCGAACAACTACTTGAGGCAACCCTGGTATCTAGCGCCAACAGTGCGGCTATTGCGCTAGCTGAGAAAATTGCTGGCTCAGAAAAAGATTTCGTCGATATGATGCGGGAAAAACTCTTGGAATGGGGAATTTCGGATGCAACTGTTGTCAATACGACGGGGCTTAACAATGAGAGTCTAGGTGATAACATTTACCCAGGCTCTAAAAAAGATGAGGAAAATAAGCTCAGTGCTTATGATGTCGCTATCGTTGCTCGCAACCTCATCAAAAAATACCCACAAGTCTTAGAAATCACGAAAAAACCTTCTTCTACTTTTGCTGGAATGACAATCACTTCTACCAATTACATGTTAGAGGGTATGCCTGCTTATCGCGGTGGTTTTGATGGATTAAAAACAGGGACCACAGATAAGGCTGGAGAGTCTTTTGTTGGTACTACTGTCGAAAAAGGCATGAGGGTTATCACAGTTGTTTTGAATGCGGATCATCAAGACAATAATCCTTACGCTCGCTTCACAGCTACATCTTCACTAATGGATTATATCTCTTCTACATTCACACTTCGCAAAATCGTTCAGAAAGGTGATGCCTATCAAGATAGCAAAGTCCCTGTACAAGACGGAAAAGAAGATACAGTCACTGCTGTTGCTAAAGATGATATTTCTCTAATTGAACGTATTGGGAATCAATCTTCTCAATCTGTTCAATTCACACCTGATTCTAAGGCAATTCCAGCACCACTTGAAGCCGGAACAGTGGTTGGACATTTGACTTATGAAGACTCAGACTTGATTGGTCAAGGTTACATCACCACAGAACGTCCTAGTTTTGAAATGGTAGCAGAAAAGAAAGTAGAAAAAGCCTTCTTCTTAAAAGTTTGGTGGAATCAGTTTATCCGCTTTATCAACGAGAAGCTATGATATAATAAACTTCTTAAAGCTAAAAAATAAATATTATGTTTAAAGAAAAAGAAGGGGAATCTGTATAATACAGAACTCCCTTCTTTTTTAAACTTAATTTATTGATAGCAAAAATCCCCTAAATCTTAGATTAATACTATCTAAAATCTAGGGGATTGATTGTATAAATACTATTTTAAAATCTTGATTCTAGTTCATTTCTTTAAAGGCTGCTTCTGCATCCTCGTTGCTGATGACACCAAATTGAATCTTTCCAATCTTTCCTTGACTATCAATCAGGTATTCTGTAGGAATGCTTCGAATTTGATAAGCTTGGAAGGTGGTTCCTTTTGTGTCATAAAGTACTGGGATATCTTTATATCCTTGATCTTGGAACCATTGTGGAAATTGCTCGACAGTTTTTTCACCTTGAATTCCTGGTGCAATGACACTAAGAATTTCAAAATCACGATCTGGTTTCGCTGCTAATTCCATCAACTCAGGCATACTTTTCTTACATGGACCACACCATGAAGCCCAAAACTTCAAGTAGACTTTTTTCCCCTTATAATCAGATAACTTAACTTCTTTACCATCCATAGATTGCAAGGTGAAGTCTGGAGCATCTTTTCCAACAGCAATTTGTTGTACAGGCGTTTGTTGCTGTTGTTTTGGGGATTGTTCTGGTGCTTGAGTCTTTTTAGTCTCTTCCTCGCCACAGGCCATCAATACAACTAGTGACAAGAGGCTTAAGCCAGCAAACATTACTTTTTTCATCTTTTTCTCCTTTATTCAAAAATACCAGCTAGAACATTTACTTGTCCTAATAGTAACAAAATTCCCATTAAAATAATGAGGAAACCACCAATTTTCTTCAGTAGCATCATATGGCGCTTGAGTTTACTAAAATAAGGCATCACTACGCCTGAAGCTAGAGCCAAGACCAAGAAAGGAATGGCCATTCCCAGAGTGTAAATAAGAGTATAGATAGCTCCTTGCCAAGCGCCATTACCTCCAGAAGCCGCAAGTGCTAAGACAGAACTTAAAACCGGCCCAATACAAGGCGTCCAACCAAAGCTAAAGGTAATACCAAGTAAAAAAGCTGACCAATAACGATTAGAATCTGATTTTTTAAAGGTAAAGCTTTTTTGAACCTCTAATTTCTTAAAATGAAAAATTTCCATCTGGTGAAGGCCCAAAATGATAATAATTGTTCCCATGACATATCGAAACCAATTTGCATAGAGAATATTACCAAAGTAACCAGCACCAAATCCTAAGATAAAGAAAATGAGAGAGATACCTGCAATAAAGCAAAGTGTTCGAATCAAACCTGACCAGGCAACTTTTTTCCCAAATAATGAAAAACTTTTTGCACTATCCTGATCATCCAATAAGATACCAGTATAGACAGGTAACAGAGGGAAAATGCAAGGGGAAAAGAAGGACAAGATCCCTGCTAGAAAAACAGAGATTGAAAATACTATCGTTTCCAATAAAGAACCAACTTTCTTAATAATTCTAATTCTATTTTACTATAATCAATTTTATTTGTATGATTTCTGCTACGCAAATTGAACTATGCAATCTTTTAATTATCTTTTATATCTCTAGACAATTCTAATTTTGCATCAGTTTTGCTCCCTAAGAAAACATAAAAAATGAACTTGGTAACTCAAGTTCATTTTTTTCTTATAGTCTATTTCCGACATTAATACGGTTAATGGCACGTTGCAGTGCAATCTTCGCACGACGTTCTTGGTCAATCAAGTGTTTGTCGTGTGCTTCTTCAATTTCACGCTCTGCTCGAAGTTTGGCACGTTCTGCACGACTAACGTCGATATCACGAGCACGTTCTGCAGAGTCAGCAACAATTGTGACAACGCCATTGGCAACTTCGATAACGCCCCCGTTCACTGCAATCCAGTTCACGTGATTTTCATCATCTACACGTTTAACCTTAACCTCATCAACTGCTAAAACTGCAATCATATTTTCATGTCGTGGCAAGATTCCCATCTCACCATCCAGAGTTCGAACTGATACAAAGCTGGCATGGTGATCATAGACGAGACCATCTGGTGTCACGATCTGGACAGTTAACTGAGCCATAGATCACCTCTTAAAATCCCATTTTTTCAGCTTTTGCAATCACATCTTCGATAGAACCTACACCACGGAAGGCATCTTCTGGCAAGTGGTCATGTTTACCATCAAGGATTTCCTTAAAGCCACGAACAGTTTCAGCAACTGGGACATAAGAACCTGGCTGACCAGTAAATTGTTCAGCAACGTTAAAGTTTTGTGACAAGAAGAACTGGATACGACGTGCACGAGCCACCAAGGTCTTTTCTTCATCAGAAAGCTCATCCATACCAAGGATAGCAATGATATCTTGCAACTCATGGTAACGTTGAAGGACTCGTTTTACCTCAGCAGCAACTGCATAGTGCTCTTCTCCAACGATTTCAGGTGCCAAGGCACGTGAGCTTGAAGCAAGTGGGTCAACGGCTGGGTAGATACCCAACTGTACCAACTTACGTTCCAAGTTTGTTGTTGAATCCAAGTGAGCGAAAGCTGTTGCTGGCGCTGGGTCAGTATAGTCATCCGCAGGCACATAGATAGCTTGGATAGAGGTTACAGAACCCTTCTTAGTTGATGTGATACGCTCTTGTAATTGACCCATTTCCGTAGCAAGTGTTGGTTGGTAACCAACGGCTGATGGCATACGACCTAAAAGGGCAGATACTTCTGAACCAGCCTGAGTGAAACGGAAGATATTGTCAATAAAGAGAAGCACGTCTTGGCCTTCTACATCACGGAAGTATTCGGCGATTGTCAAACCAGTAAGGGCAACACGCATACGTGCTCCTGGTGGCTCATTCATCTGACCAAATACCATGGCTGTTTTCTCAATTACGCCTGATTCTTTCATTTCCCAGTAAAGGTCGTTCCCTTCACGAGTACGTTCCCCAACACCGGTAAATACTGAAATACCACCGTGTTCTTGGGCAATGTTGTGAATCAATTCTTGGATTAAGACGGTTTTACCAACTCCGGCACCACCGAAAAGTCCAACTTTACCACCTTTAAGGTAAGGGGCAAGAAGGTCGATAACCTTAATCCCTGTTTCAAGGATTTCAGAAGAGGTAGACAACTCATCAAAAGTTGGAGCTTTTTTATGAATTGGCTGACGCTCTGCATCTTCTGTAAAAGGAGCTTCCAAGTCAATGGTATCTCCCAAAACGTTGAAGACACGTCCCAAAGTTTCTTTACCTACTGGTACAGAGATTGGACGACCTGTGTCCAATACTTCCATTCCACGAGTCAAACCATCTGTTGATTCCATGGCGATAGTACGAACCATACCATCTCCCAACTCCAAGGCTACTTCAAGGACGATTTTTGTTTTTCTTTCGTCATTTTTGTAGACGACAAGTGCATTGTTAATCTCAGGAAGTTTTTCCCCTGCTGCAAACAAGACGTCTACAACGGGACCGATAACCTGAGCAATTTTACCTGAACTCATCTCCTTCTCCTATTCTATATAAGATACTGTCGGTCCCTAGCTTAACTAGGTCCTAAGTTCATTTTCATACGAGCTGGACTAGTGCCTATTCTAAGGCACTAGCTCCTGCTACGATTTCTGTAATTTCTTGTGTAATCGCCGCCTGTCTGGCACGGTTATACTGAATTGTCAAATCATTAATGACTTTCTTAGCATTATCTGTCGCTGTTTGCATGGCTGTCATACCTGCAGCATTTTCAGCTGTCTTAGCATCGATAATAGCCCCGTAAATCATACTTTCTGCAAACTGAGGCAACAACTGCTCCAAAATTTCTTCTCGGCTAGTTTCCAATTCAAAGGTCAAGCTGTAACTGTCATCTGCTTCATTTGGATCCAAGTCAACAATTGGAAGCATTTGTTCTACACGCATTTGACTGGTTAGCGTATTGACATGGTGGTTATAGCAGACATAGAGTTCATCAAAAAGTTCATTTTGATACATTTCAACTGTTTTTGAAATAATCTTACGGACTTCATCAAAGCTAGGTTGGTCTGCCAAGCCACGTAATTCATAAAGTGGTTGAATACCACGAGCCTTAAAGAAATCAGCTCCCATTCCACCAATACAAATCATTTCAAAACCTTTACCATCTGGATGGTATTCTTCTTTCAGCTCCATAATGGCTTTCAGAATAGAGGAATTATAACCTCCAACCAAACCGCGGTCTGAAGTAATGACGATATAACCTGTCTTCTTAACTGGACGACTAATCAACATCGGATTGGTTGAACTGCCGGCTCCATTACCATGAAGAATATCCGTCAAAAGTTTACGAACTTTCTGAGCATAAACTTGGAAGTTGCGAGCAGCTTCTTCAGAACGACCTAGCTTAGCAGCTGATACCATCTGCATGGCATTAGTGATTTGACTCGTATTTTTTGTTGAGGCGATTTTTGTTTTAATATCATTTAGAGATACTGCCATCTGACACCTCTATTCTTATTGGAAGCTGGTTTGATTGAGAAACTCTGTAATCGCATCATCCAAGACTGCTTCGTCTGGCAAGTCTTTTGTATCACGAATGGTTTCCAAAATCTCTGGATGTTGAGCATCAAAGAAGGCATGGAACTCTTCCTCAAAACGAACAATTTCATCTACTGGAACAGTATCCAAGAAACCATGTGTCAAAGCATAGAGAATGGTTACTTGTTTCTCAACAGGTAATGGTTTGTGAACAGGTTGTTTCAAGACTTCAACTGTACGACGTCCACGGTTCAACTTAGCCTGTGTTGCTGCGTCCAAGTCAGAACCAAACTTAGTGAAGGCTTCCAACTCACGGTATGAAGCAAGGTCGATACGAAGTGTACCAGCAACCTTTTTCATGGCTTTAATTTGTGCAGAACCACCTACACGAGATACAGATGAACCCGCGTCAATGGCTGGACGAATACCCGCATTGAAGAGACCATCACCAAGGAAGATTTGTCCATCAGTGATTGAAATCACGTTGGTTGCGATATATGCAGAGATATCTCCTGCTTGTGTCTCGATAAACGGTAGGGCTGTAATAGATCCACCACCAAGTTCATCAGAAACTTTAGCTGAGCGCTCAAGCAAACGGCTGTGAAGGTAGAAAACATCCCCTGGGAAGGCTTCACGACCTGGAGGACGACGAAGCAAAAGAGACAGTTCACGATAAGCTACCGCTTGTTTTGAAAGATCATCATAAACGATCAAAACATGCTTACCTTGGTACATAAATTCCTCTGCCATGGCAACCCCAGCATAAGGAGCTAGGAAGAGCAATGGAGATGGTTGTGAAGCAGAGGCTGTCACAACGATTGTGTAGTCCAAGGCACCGTACTGACGAAGTGTTTCTACTTGCGTACGAACTGTTGATTCTTTCTGTCCAATCGCTACGTAGATACAGATCATATCTTGACCCTTTTGGTTCAAGATTGTATCAATCGCAATTGTTGTTTTCCCTGTCTGACGGTCACCGATAATCAACTCACGTTGACCACGACCAATCGGTACAAGGGCGTCAATAGCTTTCAAACCAGTTTGCAATGGTTCTGATACAGACTTACGTTGCATAACACCAGGAGCTGGTGCTTCTACTGGACGAGTTTTATCAGTGTGGATTTCTCCAAGACCGTCAACTGGACGACCAAGCGGATCCACAACACGACCAATCAGACTTTCACCTACTGGGACTTCCATGATTTTACCTGTACGGCGGATTGTATCGCCTTCACGGATATCTGTAAAGTCACCTAGGATGATAATACCAACGTCTGTTGACTCCAAGTTTTGAGCCATCCCATAAGAGCCGTTTTCAAAAATCAACAACTCTCCACTCATGGCATTTTCAAGGCCGTGAGCACGCGCGATACCGTCCCCGATATAGGTTACAACACCTGTTTCAGTCACATCAAAATTGGGTTTGAAATTTTCAATTTGTTGCTTAATTAAAGCGCTGATTTCTTGTGCGTTAATTGCCAAAAGAACACCACTTTCTATTTCAAATTTTCTTTAACAACTTTAAGTTGTTGTTTAATACTCACATCAATTGTCTTGTGATTGGCAAAAATGACAAAACCACCAATAAGACTTTCATCGATTTGTTCTTTTACACTCCTTACTTTCAGAGACATTTTTTTCTCAATCAAAGGGAGCAAGCGACTCTTCTGTTCATCAGTTAAAGGATGAGCTGACGTAATCGTCACTTCAAATCGATTTGTTTCTTTTTCAAGTCGGTTCAAGCAATCTACAAGAATATCATAAAAAAGATTTGCTCTGTGATTGTAGATAAGAACCTGAATAAAGTTTTGCAATAAAAGTGACACTGAATCTTGGAAGAACGCAATCGTTTTTTCCTTGTCAGACTCGTCTACTGCCACTTTTTTTAAAAAAGAAGGTAAGCCTGTTTCTTCAGCAACTTGCTTGATTTGAGCTAAGTCTGAAAAGATACGGTCTTCTTCTCCTTTTTCTAAAACCAATTGGACAAAAGGCATGCTGTATTTTTCAATTACCTTTACTGTTTTCTTGTCCATTAAGCTTCTCCTAACTGATCGATATACTGATCAATGAGTTCTTTATGGGCATGACCGTCAAGGTTTTGTGAGATGATTTTACCAGCCAAGCTGATTGTCAAATCTGCTACCTCACCCTTAACGCTTTGTAAAGCTTCAGCTTTATTTTGAGCAATTTCTTGGTTCGCTTTTTCTTTCAAGCGTCCTGCTTCTAGCTTAGCATCTGCTAAAATACTAGCTTTACTTTTCTCAGCTGTTTCTTTCGCATTCTCAATGATTGTCTTAGCTTCTTTACGGCTACCAGCCAATTCATCTTCGCGTTTTTGAGCCAATACTTCTGCTTTTTGACGTGCTTGTTCAGCTCCGTCAATATCTGCTGCAATTTTTTCTGCTCTTTGTTCGAAAATACTAGTCAAATTTGACCAAGCGTATTTCTTAACCAAGACTAGCAAGAGAATAAAGGAACCAGCGATTAGTATAAAATCACCAAGTAATTCACCTACTGTTACATTCATAAACTACTCCTTTCTATTCTTCATCATTAATTTTATTTCCTAGGTACATTGAAGATAACAATGTAAATACATATGCTTGTACACAAGAAATAAAAACAGAAAATGCAGTCCAGATTAGATTTGTTCCAAAAGCAATAGGATACCAATAGAAGGCCTGATGAGAAAGTAGGACTAACATACTTGCCATCACTTCTCCTGCAAAGATATTACCAAAGACCCGCAATGCAAGTGAAAGGAGATTGGTAACTTCTTCTAAGAGATTCATTGGTGTCATAAAACCTGGTGTTACAAATGCTTTTAAATACTTTTTGATTCCACGACGACGAATTCCTTCTACGTGGGTCATTAAAATAATTGTAAAAGACAAAACCAAGTCAAATGACAAATTTGCTGTTGGTGAGGTCCAAAGATTTACACCATCTGTAGTCTGAATTCTAGCCATTAAGCCAATATTATTTGCAATGGCCATAAATAGGAATAAACAGAAATAAAAGAGAGAATAATCCTTTATCATTGGACCAAGGTTTGATTTTGTAAATCCAACAACAAAATCAAATAAATACTCTAATACATTTTGTTTTCCTGTGGGTCTCAAAGTCATATTTCGAGTTGCCCAATAAATAAAGCCAAAAATAAGTGCTACAGTCAACAAAGTCAAAACTACTATGGTTAAATTAAAGGTAACAGGACCAATATTGATGGTTGGATTAATACTTTCTTCCATCTAAAATCCTCCCTTTTTCAATTTATACTTCTTTTATTTGATGATAAATGAAAAGACAAGAGTAACGAAGAAAGTACCTTCAATAAAGGCAACCCCTAGGATCATCAAACTACGTAGTTCTGAGATGATATCTGGTTGGCGAGCAACTGATTTCAACAAACCGTTCATCAACATACCTTCACCAAGAGATACACCCATACAGGCAAGACATAGACCGAAAAATGTTAAATTCATGACGAATTCTCCTTTTAATTAAAATTTACTTACTTAGTTTAGTCCTAAAAATTGGATTTGTCAACTTTTTACTTACGTTGAAAGCGTTTAATGAAAATTATTTACAATTTTGCTATTTTTGAGTCTATTATATAGAAAACTTTGTAAAAAACTTGTAATAAATCCGTCCATTATCTAGGTCTTTCTGAAAAATAATGAAAAAATCCGAGATGAAATCTCGGATGGAAATTAATATATTTTCTTTAACCTAATGCTCTTTTAGTAAGTAGGATTAAAAGAAAAGCAACTAGAAAGCTTTCATCTCCTACATGTTTATTAAGCACGCACTGTGACGCTGGTTCCATCTTCCTTATAAAGATTGATGAGACCTTCTTTGAGAGCGCGAACCATGTCTCCAGCTTGAACAGGTTGTGGAACCTTGATAGTCAAGAGTTCCATTGGATTTGGAGCGCGGTCGATTTTATTACCCTTAGCATCGTGCAAATCTTCGATATACGTTTCAAAATGACGGAAACCTGGGCCGTAAAACTCTACTTGGTCCCCTTCGTTAATAACGTTCCGTTGACGAATAGTTGCTGTTTGTGTCGCATCATCATAAGAAACCACTTCAGCGACAAACTTGTACTCAGGAATTTTACGACGAGCACCAAACAACTGCTCATTTTCAGATGGTGTACCGTAGTAGAAACCTGTTGCCAATTCACGTTGGGCAACCTTCCACATCTCATCAATCAAGTCCTGCTTGATAGCTTCAAACTTCTCTGGACTTTCTAGATAAGCATCAACAGCTGCCTTGTAGCAGTTGGTCACTGTTGAAACATAGTGAATAGACTTCATACGTCCTTCAATCTTCAGACTGTCCACACCATTTTCAATCATATCTGGGATATGGTCAATCATAGACATGTCAACGGCTGACATTGAAAATTCTTCTGGAATCTCTCCCTTAAGACTCTTACGTTCTTTCCCAAATGGCATATCGTAAAGGTCGTACTTCCAACGGCAAGACTGAGAGCAACCACCACGGTTAGCATCACGCATACTCATGTGATTTGAAAGCGTACAGCGACCTGAGTAGGAAATACACATAGCTCCATGAACAAAGGCTTCAATCTCAACGTCTGTACGTTTGCGAATTTCTGCCAATTCTTCCATTGAAACCTCACGCGCCAAAACGACACGAGTTAAGCCTAGTTCTTTCCAGAACTCAAGCGTTTCATAGTTAGTGGCACTTGCTTGGGTAGAGAGGTGGATTTCAAGACCTGGTGCTTCTGTTGCTGCAATCATAATCAAGGCTGGGTCAGATACGATAACTGCTGCAATCCCGATATCACGCAGTTTACGGAACCACTCACCAGCACCAGCTTCATTTCCTTCGTGCATAACCATATTGGCAGCTACATAGACCTTAGCTCCATACTTAGCCGCAAACTGCACGCCTTCTTCCATCTGTTCAAAGGTAAAGTTTCCGGCACGGCTACGAAGACCATAGGCCTGACCACCGATAAAGACAGCATCTGCTCCATACTGAACAGCTACCTTTAGCTTCTCTAAAGTCCCAGCAGGTGATAAAACCTCAGGACGTTTTAATGTTTTTGTCATGTTTTCTCCTATTTGCAATATAAAAGTTTGACGTTTTTCCTTCTCATTTTATAGTAAATAATCCATAAAATCAAGCCTAGACAGATTGTTTTGACAATTCTAATCTTTTAAGAAAGTAAAAAAACTAGCCTTTCTATACTAGTTATTTTCAAGGTAAAATTCAAAACGTTCGCCGACATACTGACTTTTCACGTATTCAAAAGCTGTCCCATCTTCCAGGTAGGAAACCTGGGTTAATCCAAGAATAGCATGTCCTCTTTCAACTTCCAAATAGTGAGCAATCTTTTCTTTAGCAAGGCGAGCATAAATAGTCTGTTGTGATTTACCGATACGGTAGCCGTGTTTTTGCAGGGTTTGGAAGAAATGACTGGTGATTTCTTCTTTTTTAAAATCCTTAATGAATTTTTCAGGAATAGAAGCAACTTCATAAACCAGAGGAACTTTGTCGGCATAGCGAACCCGCTCCATTCGGATAATATTCTCCGTTGGAGAAATTCCTAGCTTAGCAACTTCCTGCTCATTGGGAATAGTTTTTCTGTAGGAAATAAGCTGGCTAGAGGGGACTTTGCCTTGGGACTTAACAATTTCAGTAAAACTGGTTGTCCCTCGCATCTTTTCTTGTACCCGAGTACTGGAAACAAAGGTGCCACTTCCTACGCGGCGCTCTAAGACACCTTCTTCAACTAATAGAGATACAGCTTGGCGGAGGGTCATGCGACTGACCTCAAACTGCTCTGCTAAATCTCGTTCACTAGGAAGCCTCTCCCCAATAGCCCAACGGTGATCGTCAATATCCTTTTTAATCTGATCATGGATTTTCATATAAGCAGGTAGCATATTTTTCACTTCATTTCTATCTTTTCTCTATTGTACCCTAATAAACAAGAAAAAGTCAAACTTCGCCTTGTTTAGTTGGTAATTCGCCCTTATTTGTGATAGAATATTGAAAAAAGATATTTCTTTTGAGAAAGGAAAAAGATGAGCAACATTTCAACTGATTTGCAAGATGTAGAAAAAATCATCGTATTGGACTATGGTAGCCAATACAACCAGCTGATTTCACGCCGTATCCGTGAGATTGGTGTTTTTTCAGAACTAAAGAGCCATAAAATTTCAGCTGCTGAAGTTCGTGAAATCAATCCTGTAGGAATTATCCTTTCAGGTGGTCCAAACTCTGTATACGAAGATGGTTCATTCGATATTGACCCAGAAATCTTCGAACTCGGAATTCCTATTTTGGGAATTTGTTACGGTATGCAGTTATTGACCCATAAACTTGGAGGAAAAGTTGTCCCTGCAGGTGACGCTGGAAATCGTGAATACGGTCAATCAACTCTAACTCACACACCATCAGCTCTTTTTGAATCAACACCTGATGAACAGACTGTTCTGATGAGCCATGGTGATGCGGTTACTGAAATTCCTGCTGATTTCGTTCGTACTGGAACATCAGCTGACTGCCCTTATGCAGCCATTGAAAACCCAGACAAACACATTTACGGTATTCAATTCCACCCAGAAGTTCGTCATTCTGTATACGGAAATGATATCCTTCGTAATTTTGCTCTTAACATTTGTAAGGCTAAAGGCGATTGGTCAATGGATAATTTCATTGATATGCAGATCCAAAAAATTCGTGAAACCGTCGGTGATAAACGTGTCCTTCTTGGTTTATCAGGTGGAGTTGACTCATCTGTCGTTGGGGTTCTTCTTCAAAAAGCGATCGGCGATCAATTGATCTGTATCTTCGTAGACCACGGTCTTCTTCGTAAAGGTGAAGCTGATCAAGTTATGGACATGCTCGGTGGTAAGTTTGGTTTGAATATCGTCAAAGCAGACGCTGCTAAACGCTTCCTTGACAAACTTGCTGGCGTTTCTGACCCTGAACAAAAACGTAAAATCATCGGTAACGAGTTTGTCTATGTATTTGATGACGAAGCAAGCAAGCTCAAAGATGTGAAATTCCTTGCTCAAGGTACTTTATATACAGATGTTATCGAGTCTGGTACGGATACAGCTCAAACTATCAAGTCACACCACAACGTGGGTGGTCTTCCAGAAGACATGCAATTTGAATTGATTGAACCACTCAACACTCTCTATAAAGACGAAGTTCGTGCCCTTGGTACAGAGCTTGGTATGCCAGACCATATCGTATGGCGCCAACCATTCCCAGGACCAGGACTTGCTATCCGTGTTATGGGTGAAATCACTGAAGAAAAGCTAGAAACAGTTCGTGAATCAGATGCTATCCTTCGTGAAGAAATCGCTAAAGCGGGTCTTGACCGCGATATCTGGCAATACTTCACAGTTAATACAGGTGTTCGTTCAGTTGGGGTTATGGGTGACGGTCGTACGTATGACTACACGATTGCAATCCGTGCTATCACCTCTATCGATGGTATGACTGCTGACTTCGCCAAAATTCCTTGGGATGTCCTACAAAAAATCTCAGTACGTATCGTAAACGAAGTGGATCATGTTAACCGTATCGTCTACGATATTACAAGTAAACCACCTGCAACAGTTGAGTGGGAATAATATAGAAAGTAAAAATGAATGTTTTACACCGATTCTATCGGGTTTCTAGAAGTTAGAATGGTATAAATTTATCTTTTTAGAAAAGTTACCCCGCCAATTTTCCCGCCAAACTTGGCAAATAGATTACAAAAAACTCTCTTAGTGTGAATATGTACTAAGAGAGTTTTTTGTATATAAATTATCTTCTACAACAAATTAGAAAGGTATTTAGCCTTTTCTTTTGATATGCCAAAATTAAGATTACGATGACCTTGGAATAAGGTATCAAAAGTAATGAATGATAGAAAATTATTGAGTAGGTAACTAATCGGACTTTCTCCGACTGCAGTTAGCTCAACTTTTCGTTTATCCCCTAAATCTGATATAGTAACTAAGACTTGCCAACATGTATATCTACTTAAACCTGGGTGCTTCATGTAATCAAAAAAATTTCCCTGTCCAGAGTATGAAATTTCTTCAGAACTTTGCCGTTCAACACTACCGTTCAATTGTTTTGTAGCATTATACAGTATTTCTTCTATCTCAAACTTACTTAATTCACTATAAATTTGATTTGATTGTAAATTAAATTTTGTCATTGTAGTATTCTCCTTTTTGATTAGTATTTTTCCAGCTCTCTTTCTAATTCGAGCTCCTTAATTCTATCTTGTAATATTGTGTTTGAATGATGTAAGCTATAAATTTGGTCTTGCATTCTTTTAGAATTGTATTCATTTGAATAATAGTGAATAGCTTGTTGCAAATTTGATGCAATATCAGCGTTCAAAAAATATCGTATACCTGAGACATGATTGTATGTTCTAAATTCAGTTGGAATGGAATAGTACTCTTTTCGCAAAGTAGATAATAATTTTTTCTTTTCTTCTCTATATTTTTCCTGAGTCGTATTTAGCATTTTATCGTATTTTATTTTCTCTTTAATAATTCTGATTTTATCTGCTACATATAGTATTACAGATAAAATCCAAATGAATATGAGAATTTCTGAAGTATAAAAGAATAGTGATACAACGAGCAAGAAAAGAACAATAGCACCGTGTATTCGTTTTTTTGTAGCTTCAAATTTTACTTTATGAAGATTAACCTCAAGTTCATTAAAATGTTCATCAAGTTTAGAAATTTTATCTATTTCTTCTTCTGCAATTTCCAGAGTTCGATGTGCCATCTCTTTGGTAGTTGGTTTAGGAACTGTTTTCTTTTCTTCAAGTTGTTGGGTGGGCACTTCACTATTATCATCATACCTTGATTGAAGGTAGGTTAGAATGGCAAGTCCTCTAGTATAAATAATTTGATTACTAATTCTTACATATTCCTCAAAATTATCAATTTCAGATAATCGAATTAAATATCCGTCATCATCAAAAAATACAGTTAGGAAATTCTCAGATAGAAATGTCTCAAAATCTTTAAATTGGTCAAAATATTCTTTCTCATCTAAAATTGCTTTTTTAAACTCATCGTCTGGAGTCAATGTACCATCATATAAATCCCATATTACTGATAAAGCAAGGTCAAAATAATCATTATATGGAGACTGTGCTCTTTTAGGATTTATTCTTCCTTTTGGGAAAATTCCAAAATTTCCTATTTGATAATTGTTACAAATCTGATAAACTTTTTTTTCTTTACTATCAAGTTCAAACTCGAAAGGAAAATCATCGTCATGTTCAGTATATGATTTTATAATATTAAGAATCTCGTGTTGTTTATCTCTTGATAAGTTACTATATGATTTTCCATAATATTTTCGAAAAATTGCTGTACGATATGTTATAAGAGTATCGCCACTATGTACTTTATCATCATACCATTCAAAAATGTCTTTATATATTAATTTTATCAATTCAGAACGGTCAGGCTCATCTCCTTGCAATAAGAAACTGAATTTTATTGCTTTTTCTTTGTCTGAAATATATTCTTGCACACTTTTAAATGGGAAAGTCTGAAAATCTTCAAGTTTCAATATAAAATCCTCCAATCAATAACTCTCCCTCTAATTATAGTCAATTTATTGAGTATAGTCAATAAATTAATAACGATAAAATGAAATTATCTATTTAGAAAAGAGATGAGAACGATGATTTCATATAAACCCTTCTACGAGACTTTGTTTAAACAAGGAAAAACAGAATACGAATTAATTTTTCACCACGGTCTATCCAGCAATACACTACATAGAATGAAAAAAGGAAAACCAATAACTACAGCTACATTAGATACCCTATGTTTTATTTTGAACTGCAATGTGTATGATGTAATTACTTATATTCCAGATGATATAGAAGAAGTTTAAATATATGTCAAGTAAGCAATTCAATAATTCATGTAAGGAAAAATTTCCTAACTCATGTCATTTTATTTTTAAAAAATGTTCACAAAGAATCCAAGAGAAATACAAAGATTTAAAACTCAAAAGACATATTGATTTACATTCAGATGAAAAACTTATTGGGAAAATATTAAATTACTCCAATTTATCTGATTTAAGTAGGAACAATCCCTATTTAATCACTCCCAGTGTATTGAAATACTTTGTTAATGAAGAACATTATTTTAATGATGAGAATGAAGTATTATGGGGCTGTGATATAGACGAATATTTAGAAGATTTCTTTATTGAAATGATTCTTGATATTCAAGAAATTCCAGAATATTCTAAGCACTTATTGAATTTATCACTAACAAATACAGAGGATATAAGAGAATATTTTCAACAACATTTTCCTTTAGCAAGTTCTTCTTACAATGAATTAAAAGATAAATTTATTGATTTTACCTATAATCAGTTTGATACTATAGAAATTTTAGAAAATGATTCAGTATTTTTATTTAGAAAAAAAGACTCTGTCACACTATCACATAAAAATAAGGAATCTTATCTTAGCTACCAGAAACTTCCAGAAAAGTTGGATTTATTAGCAAAGTATATTTTATTACCAATAATAGATAAACTAACACTCGAAAGTTTAATTTATCGTAAATGATACAATTTTTATTTAGTACTGTATAGCATATTTTCCCCACTTCGTGTGGGGATTTTTTTGTTGTCAAAAAATTTTTATCCCCACATTTTAACTAATTAAAAATGAGACAATATGACTGTCAAGGAGGTCATGAACTGCTTGATAAAATTAATCTAGTGTGCGCACAAAGATAAAGAGGTAACAAAATGGAAAATAATATTGGAAAAGTGAGTTTTAACTCACCAAGCTTGAAAAATCTACTAATTGGTACGTCAAATGTAGAACATACTCCTACTAGTGCTTTTGTTATTGAATGTAGAGACGTTCCTAAACGTAATGAAAAAAATGAAGTCATTGATGGAACAATAAGTAAAAAAGTTTTATTGGCTCTTCAGCCAGAAATTGTTCAAGCTATTCAAGATGTTGATGGAGATTTAAGTAGCATAAAACCTTTCACTGTTGAGATATACAACGATGAATCTTTTTTGAAAAAAATTAATAATGAGTTAATCATTGCTAAAACAATAGATTTAGAAGGAGCATTATTAGCGTTAAAATGGATATCTGATGGTCGAAATGGCGGTGCTTACAGAGAATTTAAGCTCATAATTTCAGAAATAAAGTTACTGGGTGCTAAATCATGATACTGACTAAAATAAAACGAAATTTGAGTAGATATGATTTTCGTGAGGATACCCCCACTTACTTATCTATTTCAGAAACCATAGAAAACCGTAAAGAAAGGCAATGTTTTATCTTCAAGAAACTGTTTAAGGTACTCCTATTATCTCTTGTTATTACCTTTCTTTCATCACGCTTACCCTTATTAAGCGTTGTCTACAAGATAAGTATTATTGTATCTTCTACTCTTGTAGCTCTTTTTATCGGTCATGTCGCTATAAAATTATTGTTTTCGATTTATTCTCCTATCTGGAAGTACAGATTTTTAAGTATTCTTGAACTTGCAACAGAACGGCTAGACCTAATCCAACTACCAGCTAATAAAATTCAAATAAAAACAGTTGAGTGGAGATTTTATAAAGCAGATAACAGGACTGTGATTGAACTAAATCCATCGGGAACAGTTCCTAGTATTCAGCAAGTCAAAGAAATCACTAGACGGTTGACCGAATTTCTTATTCAGACTACCTATAGAGAATGGAATCTTTTAGAATCCACTATAGAGAAGAATATTATTGTTCTTAAATACGGAGAAAATCCAATGAGATATTCTGTAAGTGAATTATTTGAGATAGCCGATGACGATTACTGTATCAATTACTCTCCTATAAAACTATATAATGACATTCGCTTTGACATAGCTAGTGAGGCTTGCCACCAGATTGTTATAGCCCCTAGCGGAGCAGGAAAATCACTTTATCTTGCTGCTCTTGCTGGTATGCTAATTAAACAGGGGCATTCTGTGAGTTTAATTGACGCAAAACGAACTTCTTTAGGTGCAACCTTTGAAAACCTCGGTATTCCTGTTGCACGTACGGCAGAAGAGATTGTTCTACTTCTTGAGCAAATGGTTTTTGAAATGCAAGATACCTACAAACGTTATTTCTCTTTTTCTTCAGTTGATTTTTCAACTACTTATAGTGATTTCTCACTTCCAGCCCATTATCTAATATTTGATGAGGTGCTTGCAGCCTTAGAATCTGGCACACCTTCCCAACAAAAGGAGATGGTTAGATTGCTAAAAATACTTGCCCTAAAATCACGAGCTTCCGGACGTGGTTTACTCATCTTGGCAAGCCAAAAATTACTTGCTTCAGATTTACCACGTGCAGTAACCGAACAGTGCCAGACAAGAATTATTTTAGGAAGTGAATCAAGCATATCCGAAGAAACGTTTTACAGTGTCATGGGTAAAGAGAAAAGAGACCTTTTGGCGGAGTACAGAGGAGGAGTTGGAAAAGGATATATTTTAACTCCGAAAACAAACGGAATAAAATATTTTGAGACTCCATATTTTGATTTAGATTCAATAGATTTCAAAGATAAAATAAGGGACTTTCAAACTATTCCAAGAAAGCAGATAGAATGAACTAACTATCTAGTGAGCCAGCTTGCCCATAAGCAAGCCAGGGCTCGCTAGATGTGTATATTAGCCTGCTACTTGACATGCAGGCATGATAAGCGGAGGACTAATGACTAGAGAATTATATAACACAAAAATAATTCAATATAATCCAAATACTTTCGAGGTCATATACTATCGAAAACCAAAATTTAGAAGACTAGGAGAAACCGATACTACAGTATCTAATACTTTTAAAAGTCCAAGTGAAAAAGAACTCTATCAGCAAGCCAATAGGATAAAAAGGCGTATTCGTCACTACATGCTGTGCAATGATTTCGATTTATTTTGGACATTAACTTTTAACGACGAAAAAATCAATTCCCATGATTATTTAATCGTAAAAAAGAAAATACGCGCTTGGCTCAAAGCTCAGCGTGAAAAATATGGAAAATTTCACTATATTTTCATACCAGAATTACACAAAAATGGACGGCTTCATTTTCATGGAGTAACAGGCGGTTTTAGTCCAAAATTAACAAAAGCAAGAAATACTAAAACTGGTCGATTGATAAAAAAGAATGGCAAGCAAGTCTATAATGTTGATTCATATCAATTAGGATTTAGTACCGTTACAAAAATCGATTCTTCTGAAAAAGTTGCTAACTACATTACAAAATATATCACAAAAGATTTACTAGCTATTCCAAGTGGATATAAACAGCCAAAATATTTTTCATCTCGTGGTTTAATAAAACCGATAGTAAGCTATGAAAATTTAGAAAGAAATTATTTTGAGGGATTAACCCCCAGTTTTTCAGTAGGTCATTTAGATAATCTTGAGTACAAAGAAGATATTGCGATTTACAATCTATCAATAGATGACAATGGGGAGGTTATTCAAAATTCAACTGATACAAGAATAAAAATCAGAAGGGAACAGTAAGCGTATGAAATCATTGATTAGTAAAGACGACTTGATAAAACTAGGATATAAGAAACATACTGCAATTAGTATTATTCAAGCGGTAAAGCAGGATTTGGTGTATAATAAAGGTATACCATTCTACAATAACCGTAGACTTGGACTAGTCCCACGGGAAAGAGTAGAAAACCTTATCGGTGTAAAACTAGATGAGGAATAACAAATGGCAAAAACACGTTATAGCGGTGTGTTTGTTGATATGAAAGGAAAATATTTCTATGAAACAGAGCTAGGTATTGATAGAATCAGTGGTAAACGTATTAGAAAGAAAAGTAGAAAAGATAGCAACGGTAAGCCTTTTTCTACTGCCAGAGAGGCGTATTTAGAATTGACTCGGGTAAAACGAGAGTATCACAAAGCTCATACTTACGCTAATTACAATATGACTGTCAAGCAGTTTATTTTAGATTGTTATATACCATATTATAAATCGTATGTGGAAGAAAGTACTTATGCTGTCAGAATCAAAAATCTTGAAAAGATTGCTGAACGATTTTATAACAAGACACTACGTGGTTTGACTATTGAAGATATTCAAAACTATCGGATATGGTTACTGTCAAGTAAAGACGAAAACGGTTCTGGCTACTCTCAAGCCTACGCTAGTCTAATCTTTGGTATGTTTAGAAAGTCTCTTGATTATGCTGTAGAAATGGGTTATTTGGAAACTAATATCTCTAAGAAAGCCAAAGCTATTCCGAAAGGAAAGGCTATCGTTCCATACTGGACTAAAGTAGAATTTGAGCGTGTTATTGCTCAAATCTGTCTTGATGATTTTTATGAACATCTTAATTTCGTTATGCTTTGGACTTTTTTCATGACAGGTATTCGAGTAAATGAAGGAATGGCACTTTGGTGGAATGATATTGATTTCGATAAAAAGCGTATGCGTGTTCATCATATGCTTATTCTAAAATCAAGGAAAAACTGGCAAAGAAATGCTTATACCAAAACAAGTGATGGCAAACGTATTATTTCCCTAGATGATGATACGATTTCTATTTTAAAGCGTTGGAAAGACAGACAGAAAGAAATTGGTTTAGGCAATGAAACTGATTTTATATTTACATATGATAGCCTTCCAATGATAAAATCTACACTAGCTAGAATTATTCAACGATATTCTGAACTAGCTAATGTAAAGCGAATACAGGGTAAAGGACTTCGTCATAGTAACGCTTCTTATTTGATAAACGAGTTTAATGTATCTGTCTTGATTTTGTCGAAAAGGTTAGGTCATTCTAGCCCAGAAATTACTTTGAAACATTACTCACACCTTTGGCGTGGAGCTGACGAATCTATTGCTGAAATAATGAGTGGGAATATATCCATACATACAGCTCCAAAAACAAAAATTCAATTCAACGGGAATCAAAATCTAAAAAGATAACCCCGCCAGAAATCCCGCCAAATATATTTAAAAGGCATTGTAAACCTTAATAAATCAAGGTTTTCTGGCACTAAACCTATGAAATTTTTAATTGAGTGGGAATAGAGTTTCCTATAAAATAAAAAATAATACCGCTGGAGCATGAACTTCAGTGGTATTATTTTTTATGATTTCAATATTAGGAAAATTTCTCAACCTCTACTCCTCTTTTTAAATCCCTGAAAGCATGCTATAATATAGTAAGTATAGTTCCAATAACCTGATTATAAAAGTCAGCGATAAAGATTTCTTACATCATCCGTAAGTGTTATTCTACTCTGATTCATATTATAATGAAAGTAACAAAAAATGGAGGTGTTTCACATGGACACAATTTTACGAGTAGAATCATTAAAAAAGTATTATGGGAAAGGTCCCAATATTACCAAAGCCTTGGATAGCATATCTTTTCAAGTTGTAAAAGGTGAGTTCTTAGGAATTATGGGGAGTAGCGGTTCTGGGAAAACAACTCTTCTTAACTGTCTAGCCACAATCATCAAGCCAACTGACGGTTCCATTCAAATGCAAGAAAAGGATTTAGGTCAGTTAAAAGGGAGCCAATTAGCAGATTATAGAGGCAAGGAAATTGGCTATCTCTTCCAGAATTTTGAGCTCTTGGACAATCTTACAGCCAAAGAAAATATTTTACTTCCCTTGTCTTTGCACGAGGTCGATGCTAACGAAAGCAAGGTTCGGTTAGAATTACTTTCCCAATATCTAGATATTTCTGAACTACTGGATAAGTTCCCTTCTCAATTATCAGGTGGTCAACAGCAAAGGGTAGCTGCTGCGCGCGCCTTAATTTTAGACCCTAAGATTGTATTTGCGGACGAGCCCACAGGAGCTTTGGATTCAAAAAACGCAACCATTTTGATGCAAAAATTATCCGAAATGAATCAAGTGGAAGAAACCACCATTCTCATGGTGACCCACGATTCTGTCGCAGCCAGCTTTTGCAACCGCATCTTGTTTATCCAAGATGGAAAACTATTCCATGAAATCCGTCGCGATTATCCAAGAGAAAGTCAAGAAGACTTCTATCACAGAATACTAAAGGTCATGGCTGCACTAGCTGGAGGTGATGGTAATGTTTTCTAAATTAGTCTCAAGAAATAGCAAGAGAGATCGAAAAAATAACGGCTTGTATTTCAGTTCTATGGTTCTGTCTATTATCTCCTTTTACATCATCCTTTCTTTGTCTCATCAAGATGTGATGCACTTTCTAAAACAAATAGAAAGTGACGCTGTAAATAAACTCTTTAGCATGATTCCCATTCTTTATGTAGCAACGCTCTTTATTCTCTTTTTTCTAGTTTACTTCTCAAGCAGTATGCAGATGGAAAGGAGAAAACATGAATTTGGTGTCTATCTCACACTGGGAATGCGAAGAAGCAAACTGTTCTTGCTACTTCTGCTCGAGGATTTGAGAAACAGTGTCCTTGCCCTTGGAATAGGACTTCCTATTTCCATCTTAATTTCAGAATTGATTAGCCTAATAACCGCTAAAATTGTGGGACTAGGGATTATTGAACATCAATTTTCTCTATCTACCACAGCTCTACTCTATACAGTCATCGGCTTCCTAGCCGTAAAATTAGCTGTTTTTGTCCTTTTAAGTGCAAAGACTGCCAATATGGAAATCGGAAACCTGCTCGCCTATTCTCCTTCTGGGATGAAGAAACTACTCCCCAAGGGGGTGTACCTTCTTGCTTCTGTCCTCGGAATTTTGCTTCTAGGAACAGCCTATTACATGGGTATGAGTGGACAAGCTTGGGAAAATGTCATAACAATGGGCATCACCGTTCTCTTAGGAACTCTGGGAACTATCCTACTCTTCTTTGGTATGCGTTTATTTATAGACTTTTTGGTCAAGCTTGGAAACAATCGAAAACTTCATGCCTATAATTTTAGACAGATTCAGGAATTAGTTATCCAACGCTCAACTATACTGGCTGTCTGCTCCCTCTTAATTTTCTCTGCCTTGTGCCTCTTTGGAGCAGGTGTGGCCATTACAAGCGGCAATCCAGGCAATCAAACCCACGTATTGGATTATACATTTAGAGATAGCAAGCAGGAAACAGATGAAAATCTTGATGTAAATGCAGTTAAAAAAGAGCTTGAAGCTGCCGGACTAGTATCACAGTTTTCAAAGATTCTGCAAATTAAAGTAGGCCAAACTAAAGAACACGAATCCGTGTCCTTTGAAGAGGTCATCAAGGAGTTGAAAAATCAAAAAGACAACAAGAACAAGGAAATTTTGCTCCATAAATTTAAACAGTCTACTAATTCCCACCTCATACCAGTTTCCGAATACAATGAACTTAAAAAGGCTGCCAATCTTCCTCCTCTAGAACTAACTAATAAGGAAGCATATTTGTATATGGGGAAAGATTTTCTGCCAGATGAAAGTCTCGTCAACTCTGTCCTAAAGACAAAGCCTCAAATCAAAGTCATGGGAAATGATGTAAAATTGATTGGCGAGGTGGAGTCTTTGCCAATCGTAACGGATCATGAGATAACCCTCTCTGTCGCTCTCATAGTTCCAGATGAGATTTTTATGAGCTATACAGACGGTCGCTATTCGAACTATGTTAGCGGTATCTTGGCTCCTGAGCTAGTCAAGGAAAAAGGCTTGATGAGAGCTATCTCAGATACCAATGAAAAGCTAAATCAAACCTCTCTTGGCTATGAAAGCTATATACAAAATATGGGAAGACAATTGTTTTACATTATCTCTGCCAGCTATGTCACCATCTATCTGTCTATCATCTTCCTTGTTGTCGCAAATACAATTATCGGCGTTCAGTTTTTGATGGGACAAAGACAATCCTATAGACGATACCAGACCTTAATCCATCTTGGTGCCAACTACGAAACTCTTTGTAAATCGTCAGAAAAGCAAGTCAACTGGTATTTCGGTCTACCAATAACCCTTGCACTTATCAGTAGTAGCTTCGGAGTGAGCTCCCTCCTCACAGGAATAGTGCCCACTAGCGCAAGAATGGTTATGGGGCAGAGATTTATCACAGCCATGCTGATCGTACTGCTATTAGCTGGCTTTGAAGTCATCTATATCAGAATTGTAAAGAAAAATAGCAACAAGTACTTATTGTCATTAATGGAACCCAAAAGAGATGAATAAGGTAGAATAAAATAGGAAAAGGAGGAACCGATATGAAGCATATTCTGGTTATTGAAGATGAAGCCTTGATTCGAGATGAAATTGTCATCTTGTTAGAGAAAGCGGGTTATCAAGTTGATAAGTTGACTGACTTCAAAGATACAAGCCAGCAAGTGCTGCAATACGATACAGATCTAATCATACTGGATTTGAATTTGCCAGGAGAAACAGGTTTTCAAATTTGTAAAAATCTCAAGTCAAAACGCTCTGTCCCTATATTGGTTCTCACTTCCCGTGAACAATTAAAAGATGAAATCTACGCCCTGAAATTAGGGGCAGATGAGTATCTAACAAAGCCTTTCAAGAAAGAAAGATTTTTGGCACGTATAGAAAATATCTTGAAACGCTATGAAGGCAGACAAAATCTACTTGAAAAAGATAATTTTCTGCTGGATAGACAGACCTATACCCTTTATATCAATGGACACTCGATTTTACTCCCCCAAAATCAAGGGAAATTGTTAGAAACTTTATTAGTGGCAACTGATTCTGTCGTCACAAAAGAAGAACTAAGCATGAAACTGTGGAATACAACTGAGTTCATCGATGAAAATGCCCTTCAAGTAAATATTGCAAGACTCAAAAAGGTGATGAAACAGGCTGGTATTGCACTTCAAGTCAAGTCCGTCAGAGGCATCGGTTACAAATTGGAAGAGGAAAGGGAATATGAAACAGAATCCTAAATATTTGGCTACCTATCTGCCTTGGTTACTTGTTCTCTTAGCATTTGATCTATTCACAGCTGTCCTGCTTTGGCTTTCTGACGTGAGAAAGTTTCAAGCCCTCATCATTCTCTATCTTTTAGCTACTGTCCTGCTCTTTTTCATCCTATCATTCCTACTGATAAGAAAAGAAAGAAAAAAATCCGCTGCCTATAAAGCCTTCATAGCCAATCCTAAGATGGATACGGAGCTGGAATTATTGCGTTTATCAAGTGCCTCAGAGAAAGAAAGCATCGAAGAAATCGCAAATGCGCTTTACCAAAGGCAAGCGGAAATAGGAAAGCTCAACTCATTACTAGCCGAATACGAGGACTATGTTGAAAAATGGGCTCATGAAATCAAACTCCCTCTATCGCTTCTTTCCCTCCTTTTGGACAATCAAAGTGACCAGTTGCCAAAGGATACAACTTTTAAGTTGGACTATGTGAAAAATCAAATCCAAGGAAATGTATCACAGATACTATTCTATTACAGGGTGAAAAGTGAAAAAAATGATTTTCTATTTGAAGACCTTGACCTCCAAGAGTGTATCCAAGATCTTTTGGAAAACTTTGATCCCTTGCTCAAAGAAAAGAAATTTACGATTCAGCTAGAGAACATACAAGGAATCTGCTACACCGATCAACGCAGTTTTGAATTTATCCTCTCTCAAATACTCGCCAACGCCCTTAAATATAGCTCTGACAAGCCCGAACTCAGTATTTCTATGTCAAAAGATAAGGGGCGCACAAGTCTGATTATTAGGGATAATGGTTGCGGAGTTAAAGCTTGTGACCTTCCTCATATCTTTGAAAAAGGCTTTACAGGTGATTCAGGTGATACAAGGAAAAAATCAACAGGTATGGGGCTCTATCTAGTCAAACAATTAGCAGATGCTTTAAAAATCGAAATTACAGTAAAATCCGAATGGACGCAAGGATTTGAAATCTCTCTTTCTATTTAGTCAATTTTTCGATTAAGAAAATTGCCTAATCATAGAAAGCACATATGCTATATAAAAAAGGAAAGCACTTCTGCTTTCCTTTTTTATTTGCGTTTCTTCTTCGCTTTCTTCATTTTGTTAGCCATGCGTTTCATGGACTGTTTCATAGCAAATTCACCGATTTTACCTTTTAGTCCACCACCAAACATCTGGCTCATATCTGGCATTCCCGCTCCTCCTAGAGCTGATAAGTCAGGCATACCACCTTGTCCCATCATTCCTTCAAGGGCAGACATATCCATTCCTCCCATATTTGGCATATTTTTAGGAAGATTGTTTGGATTGATTCCCATCTGCTTCATCATTTTGTTCATATCTCCAGACATAACACCCTGCATAAGCTGTTTAGCTTGGTTAAAGTCTTTGATGAATTTATTAACTTCGACAAAGGTATTCCCAGAACCTGCAGCGATACGACGGCGACGGCTCGGATTTAACAAATCTGGATTTTCACGTTCTTCAGGTGTCATTGAAGACACAATAGCACGTTTGCGAGCAATCTGGCGTTCATCTACCTTCATGTTTTGAAGGGCTGGATTGTTAGCCATACCTGGAATCATCTTGAGCAAGTCTTCCATCGGCCCCATATTTTGCACCTGATCCAACTGATCAATGAAATCATTGAAATCAAATGTGTTTTCACGCATCTTCTCAGCCATTTCAAGGGCTTTTTGCTCATCGTATTCTTGAGAAGCTTTCTCAATCAAAGTGAGCATATCCCCCATACCAAGGATACGGCTAGACATGCGATCTGGGTGGAAGGTTTCAATGTCCGTAATCTTTTCACCTGTACCAGTAAACTTGATTGGTTTTCCAGTGATGTGACGAACCGATAGAGCCGCACCACCACGAGTATCCCCATCAATCTTGGTAAGGATGACCCCAGTGACTTCCAACTGAGCATTAAACTCACGCGCAACATTGGCCGCTTCTTGACCAATCATGGCATCAACCACGAGGAGAATTTCGTTTGGTTGAGCCAATGCTTTTACGTCACGAAGTTCATTCATCAAAAGCTCATCAATCTGCAAACGACCTGCCGTATCAATCAAGACATAGTCATTATGATTAGCTTGGGCTTGTTCCAAACCTTGACGAACAATCTCAACAGCTGGAACCTCTGTTCCAAGAGCGAAAACCGGCACATCAATCTGTTGACCCAGAGTTTTCAACTGGTCAATAGCCGCAGGACGATAAATATCCGCCGCTATCATCAAAGGACGAGCATTTTCTTCTTTCTTGAGTTTGTTGGCCAATTTACCAGCAAAAGTTGTTTTACCAGCCCCCTGTAAACCAACCATCATGATGATTGTAGGAATCTTAGGTGACTTGATAATCTCTGCCGTATCAGAACCTAAAACAGCTGTCAATTCCTCATCAACGATTTTGATAATTTGTTGCGCAGGATTAAGGGTATCAATAACCTCATGGCCGACTGCACGCTCACGAACTTTCTTGATAAAGTCCTTTACAACAGGCAAGGCAACGTCGGCCTCGAGCAAAGCCAAGCGAATTTCTTTGGTTGCCTCTTGGACATCAGCTTCAGAGATTTTTCCTTTTTTACGTAGATTTTTAAAGACGTTCTGCAAACGTTCTGTTAAACTTTCAAATGCCATTTTTCTTCCTCTTATTCTCTATTATCAATGCTTGTTAAAATTTCTATCTGCTCTTTCAGAAAGTCATCCTTGGAATAGCGCTCCAAAATCTGGTCAAAAATCTGACTGCGGACAATGTAGTCCGAGTACATGTGCAATTTCATCTCATAATCTTCCAGAATTTTTTCTGTCCGCTTGATATTATCATAAACAGCCTGACGACTGACACCAAATTCCTCGGCAATTTCAGCAAGGCTATAATCATCAGCGTAGTAGAGCTCTATATAATTCATTTGCTTATCTGTCAAAAGCGCCGCATAAAATTCAAAGAGCGCATTCATACGGTTGGTTTTTTCGATTTCCATAACTTTTATTATACCAAAAAATCTATTATACTTCTACATTAGAAGTCATTCTAATAAAGATAGAAAAATAAAGGTAAGTTCTAAAAGCAACTTCCACATGACTTTTCAACGTAGAATTTTTTTCGATTTTCGCTTTCTTTTGAGGGGCAAGCGACTTTTTCCCCGTGTTTTTTTCAGATCCAAGCCAATGTCAACTTCCAGTTGCCACTCATGAACCCAGCTTACTTGTCTAGAACTTAGTGAGTATATTTGTGGTTATTGTCTGCGACCTTAATACGAATCCCATCAATGAAAATCTCAGTTTAGTCAACAAAGAAAAGTCCTTAGAAACTTGTAGTCTAAGGACTTTGTCTTTCAACTGACTTTAGTGTTTTACTTTTACCCAATCACACTTCCGTTTGGTACAGCTGAATCAACTGTAAGAAGGGTTAATTGTCCATCATGTTCAGCTGAGAGAATCATCCCTTGACTGACATATTTCTTCATCATCTTGCGTGGTTTGAGATTGGCAACGATTTGAACTTTCTTGCCGACCAATTCTTGTTCGTTTGGATAGTATTTTGCAATCCCAGAAAGAATTTGACGATCTTCACCATCGCCAGCATCCAAGCGGAATTGAAGCAACTTATCTGAACCTTCTACTTTAGACACTTCTTTGACTTCTGCGACACGGATTTCGACCTTGTCAAAGTCTTCAAACTTGATTTCTTCCTTGTTTAGTTTGAGTTCAACTTCGTCTGGGTTCCACTCTTTTTCGACTGCTGGTTTGTTGCCTTCCATTTGTTCCTTGATATAGGCGATTTCTTCTTCCATATCCAGACGTGGGAAGATTGGTGTTCCCTTAGCAACTACAGTCACACCTGCAGGGAAATCAGCCAAGCTCAAGTTTTCAAGGCTAGAAACTTCTGCTAAACCAAGTTGAGTCAAGACCGCGCGACTGGTTTCCATCATAAACGGCTCAATCAAGTGAGCTACAACACGCAGGCTGGCTGCCAAGTGGCTCATAACACTTGCCAATTGATTGCGAAGTGCTTCATCCTTTGCCAAGACCCACGGTGCTGTCTCGTCGATGTATTTATTGGTACGAGAGATCAGAATCCAGACTGCTTCAAGTGCACGTGGATAGTCAACTGCTTCCATGTAGGTGTGGTAGTCAGCGATTGATTGTTCTACAACCTCAGCAAGAGCATGGTCAAACTCTGTTACACCCTCTACATAGACTGGAATTTGTCCATCAAAGTACTTGTTAATCATAGAAACCGTACGATTGAGGAGGTTCCCAAGGTCATTAGCCAATTCATAGTTAATACGGCCAACGTAGTCTTCTGGAGTAAAGGTTCCGTCTGAACCAACTGGAAGGCTACGCATGAGGTAGTAACGAAGCGGATCTAGTCCATAGCGCTCTACCAACATTTCAGGATAGACCACATTCCCTTTAGACTTAGACATTTTGCCGTCTTTCATAACAAACCAACCATGGGCAATCAAACGGTCTGGCAATTTGATATCCAACATCATAAGAAGGATTGGCCAGTAGATTGAGTGGAAACGAAGTATATCTTTTCCTACCATATGGAAGACAGTCCCATTCCAGAACTTGTCAAAGTTACCATGTTCGTCTTGACCGTATCCAAGCGCTGTCGCATAGTTCAAAAGGGCATCAATCCAAACGTATACAACGTGTTTTGGATTTGATGGTACCGGAACACCCCATGTAAAGGTTGTACGAGAAACCGCCAAATCCTCTAAACCTGGCTCGATAAAGTTGCGCAGCATTTCATTTAGGCGACCATCTGGAGTGATAAATTCAGGATGAGCTTTGAAAAAGTCTACCAAACGATCTTGGTATTTGCTGAGGCGAAGGAAGTAAGATTCTTCTGAAACCCATTCAACCTCGTGACCTGATGGAGCAATACCGCCAATCACATTTCCAGCTTCGTCACGGAAAACTTCCGCAAGTTGGCTTTCTGTAAAGAATTCTTCATCTGAAACTGAATACCAACCAGAGTATTCACCCAAATAGATGTCATCTTGAGCAAGCAAGCGTTCAAAGACTTGTGCGACAACTTTTTCATGGTAGTCATCCGTTGTACGGATAAATTTATCGTATGAGATATCGAGTAATTGCCAGAGTTCTTTGACTCCAACTGCCATCCCGTCAACATAGGCTTGAGGTGTGATGCCAGCTTCTTCAGCTTTCTGCTGGATTTTCTGACCATGCTCATCAAGACCTGTCAGATAAAAGACATCGTAGCCCATGAGGCGTTTGTAACGAGCTAGGACATCACAAGCAATAGTTGTGTAGGCAGAACCGATATGAAGTTTTCCAGATGGATAGTAAATCGGCGTTGTAATATAAAAATTCTTTTCAGACATAATTTTTCCTTTCCAGGCAAATGAAACCTGTTTTTCTAACACTTCATTATATCACATTTTTAATGATTTTCGATAGGGAAATCCATACAAAAACAAGATAGACGAGTGTCCATCTTGTTGATTCTATTCATAACGAAGGGCTTCGATTGGATCGAGTTTCGATGCCTTGTTGGCTGGCAAAACTCCAAAAATCATACCCACGCTAGCCGAAACTGCAAGACTAAATAGGGCAACCGGGATTGACACTCCTACTTCTATACCCGCAATCAATCCTTGCAAGAGTATGCCAGCTATAGCGGTTAAGCCTGTCGCAATGGTTAAACCAATGACTCCACCAAGCAAGGTCAATATCATGGATTCAATCAAAAACTGGATTAAAATATTAGCACGTGTTGCACCCAAAGCCTTACGGAGACCAATCTCACGGGTACGCTCTGTCACCGAAACAAGCATAATGTTCATAACACCAGTACCACCAACAAAGAGGGAAATTCCTGCAATAGCACTAATAATCGTAGTTATAAATCCAAAAAGTTGTTGTACTTCTTGGAAGGCTGCAGTCGCATCGGCCACCTGATATTCCCCTTGCTGAATACCAGCAATCTCGGTCAATTTTCTAGCTAATTCTGGTCCCACAGTTGGTGTCAAACTGGTATCATTGACACGGAAGACAATATCAGAAATTTCATCCATATTGAAGTTATTGGCAAGAGAAATATTAGTCGTAATTGGAAGTCCACCAATACCAAAAGTCTTGGCAGTCTTGGCCTCATCGCTGGTATAGACACCAATGACACGATAGCTAAAGCCACCAACATCTATAACCTGGTTAACAGCTTCTTGAGCAGATCCAAACAGGCTATTAGCAAGTTCTTGGTCTAGCAAAATGACACTGGCCACATCTTTATAATCCTGAGCTATGAGACTGCGGCCTGCAACAATTTCATTTTCAACCGCCTTCATGTAAGTAATATTTCCACCTGTCAAGCTAGCGCGCTCCACTTTTTTGTCTTTATAAGACAGGGTGGTATTTGTCGAGTTGGTTACATAGTAACTATCTACACCCTTAAGTTTGGCCGCCTCCTTAACCCAAGCTTCTTGCGGTTTTGGTGGTTCCACAGGAACATCCTCTTCTTTCCCAGAGACCGTCAAAGCTGATTGCTTTTGGGTAAAAGAACCGTCTTTACTTTTAATAGGCGAGAAAAAGACATGAATATTCTTCTGTGACTTGGTCATATTTTTATTAACCTGACGAGACATGGAATCCCCCAGAGCCATAATCACAACAACTGATGAAACACCAATGATAATCCCAATCATAGTGAGAAAAGAGCGCATCTTGTGGGCCATGATAGATGAAAAGGCAAATTTCAGATTCTGCATCTTAGTTTTCCTCCTTTTCTAACTGTGCACTATCAGATGAAATGACTCCATCTCGAATGACAATCTGCCGTTTAGCATAGGCAGCGATTTCAGGCTCATGCGTTACCATGATAATGGTTTTTCCTTCTTTGTTCAAGTCAACCAATAGTTGCATAATTTGGTTCCCTGTTTTGGTATCCAAGGCTCCTGTCGGTTCGTCCGCTAGGATAATAGAAGGATTGTTTACCAAGGCACGCGCAATAGCTACACGTTGCTTTTGACCACCAGATAATTCCGAAGGTAAATGGTGACTTCGTTCTGTCAATTCAACCTTATCTAGATATTCCTCAGCTAACTTGCGACGTTTTGAAGCCGAAACTCCTGCATAAATCAAGGGTAATTCTACATTTTGCAGAGCATTGAGTTTGGATAGAAGAAAGAACTGCTGAAAAACAAATCCGATTTGTTGATTGCGGACCTTGGCTAGTTGTTTTTCACCAAGGCCAGCCACTTCTTGGCCTTCAAGATAATATTCTCCACTGGTTGGTGTATCCAACATGCCAATCGTATTCATCAGAGTGGACTTACCAGAACCAGATGGTCCCATGATGGCAACAAATTCACCCTCATTCACTTCAAGGTTAATATTTTTGAGTACCTGCAGTTCTTGGTCACCATTACGGTAACTTCTGCAGATATTTTTTAGACTAATTAGTTGCTTCATCAGCCTTCACCTCTTTTCCTTCCTCTAGAGAAGACGTTGGGTTACTGATGACCTTGACTCCATTTGTCAGACCTGAAGTGATTTCTTGGTTGTCTGCATCAGCATTGCCCAAACCAACTTCCACTTTCTTGGCCTTTTTCTGCTCGTCAAGCACCCAGACATAGTTCTTATCATTTTCAGTCACAACACTTGTTAGAGGAACCAAAATGGCTTTACTCTTATTCTTGACCTCAACACTTACTGAGAATCCTTGTTTCAAATCACCGATTTCACTTGTAACATCGATGGTATATGGATATTTAGAACCAGAATTACCACCTGCTGCGGCAGTAGCTGCACTTGCTGCTTCGCCACTAGTTTTAGGATAGTCAGAGATATAGCTAATCTTACCTGTCCAGCTCTTATCTTGGTAAACTTTAGAAGTAAAGGTTACTTCTTGTCCTACAGAGAGGTTGGCAAGGTTATATTCAGATAGTTCCCCCTTAACTTGCAAATTTTCATTGCTAACGACATGAACTACCACCTGGCTAGCTCCAGTTGGAGATTTAGAAACATTACGGTTGACTTCGACCACAGTTCCTTCTAGAGTGCTGAGAACCGTCATGGCATCCAACTGACTTTGAGCCTTACTTAATTGTGCTGCTGCATCTGCACGAGCATCACGAGCATCACCTAGTTGTGCATCAATAGATGACACTGCATTTCCTGAGACTGGAGCTGGAGTTTGGGCTGTTGCACCTTCGCCTCCTGCTGGCGCTGGTAACTGTGGAGCCGGAGCTGAAGCAGCTTCATTTCGTGCTTGATTGAGTTCATTGATATGACGATCTGCCTTCGCAACTGCTCGGCTAGCTGAATCATAGGCCACCTGGGCTTCTGAACTACTGTACTTGACTAAAGCCTGCCCTTCGCTGACCTTATCACCCACAGAAACAAGGATTTCATCTAAATCTCCCTTACTAGCATCAAAATAAACATATTGTTCATTTTTTGCTGTTACTGTCCCTGACAATAAAACAGAGGATGCGACGCTTCCTTCCTTGGCAACAACAAGATGAGTAGGCTCATCTTTTACCGTGGTCTGAGATGGTTGTCTAAAGAGCAAAATTCCCCCAGCACCTAATACAACTACACTGGCAGCACCGATTGCTGCATACAATTGCCACTTTTTAGCTTTACGATTCTTCTTCATAATGAAACTCCTTTTTGATTTAAAGTCCTTAACAATATTATATAAAAATTAGCAAATATAAACAATAACCGTTCAGAACGAAATAATGACATTTCGGGATTTGATTATTGTTCGGAATCTATTTTTTACTACCATTGTACTAGTTATATAATACACTTTATTTTTCCTTTTTGCAAGCCTTTTCTTTAATTTTTTTTGAACGTAGCAAATTTTTGCAATCAGATAAAAAAAAAGATAGAATATGACTATCAAAAAATGACACTCTACTATTTAAAAGAGTATAAAGGAGTTTTAAATGAGAGAATATGATATCATTGCTATCGGTGGAGGTAGTGGAGGAATTGCTACCATGAACCGTGCTGGTGAACACGGAGCCAAAGCGGCTGTTATTGAGGAAAAGAAACTAGGTGGAACCTGCGTCAACGTCGGCTGTGTTCCTAAAAAAATCATGTGGTACGGGGCACAAATCGCTGAGACTTTCCATCAATTTGGAGAAGACTACGGCTTTAAGACTACTGATCTTAACTTTGACTTTGCAACCCTACGTCGCAATCGTGAAGCCTACATTGATCGCGCTCGTTCTTCTTATGATGGCAGTTTTAAACGCAACGGTGTAGATTTGATTAAAGGTCATGCTGAATTTGTAGATTCTCATACTGTCAGCGTAAATGGTGAACTGATTCGTGCTAAACATATCGTAATTGCTACTGGTGCCCATCCAAGTATTCCAAACATTCCTGGTGCTGATCTAGGTGGCTCTTCTGATGATGTATTTGCCTGGGAAGAACTTCCAGAGTCAGTTGCTATTCTAGGCGCTGGTTATATCGCAGTTGAATTGGCTGGCGTACTCCACACCTTTGGTGTCAAGACAGATCTCTTTGTTCGTCGCGATCGTCCTTTACGTGGTTTTGATTCTTACATCGTTGAAGGTTTGGTAAAGGAAATGGAAAGAACAAACTTGCCACTTCATACTCACAAAGTCCCTGCCAAGTTAGAAAAAACTGCTGAGGGCATTACCATTCATTTCGAAGATGGTACTAGTCACACAGCTAGCCAAGTTATCTGGGCTACAGGTCGCCGTCCAAACGTTAAGGGCTTGCAACTTGAAAAAGCTGGAGTGACTCTGAACGAACGTGGCTTTATCCAAGTAGATGAATACCAAAATACTGTTGTTGAGGGAATCTATGCTCTAGGTGATGTAACGGGTGAGAAAGAACTAACTCCAGTTGCTATCAAGGCTGGGCGTACTTTGTCTGAACGTCTCTTTAACGGCAAAACAACTGCTAAAATGGACTACTCAACTATTCCAACTGTTGTCTTTTCACACCCTGCTATCGGAACTGTTGGTTTGACAGAAGAGCAAGCTATTAAAGAATACGGTCAAGACAAAATCAAGGTTTACAAATCAAGCTTTACTTCTATGTACTCTGCTTGCACTTGCAACCGTCAAGAAACACGTTTCAAATTGATCACAGCTGGTTCAGAAGAAAAAGTTGTCGGACTTCATGGAATTGGCTACGGCGTTGATGAAATGATCCAAGGATTTGCCGTTGCTATCAAAATGGGAGCAACCAAGGCTGACTTTGATGCAACTGTGGCAATTCACCCAACTGCATCTGAAGAATTTGTAACCATGCGTTAATCGAAATAAAAGAAGCTGATACAAATGTGTCTGCTTCTTTTTTGATAATTTTCGAATCAACAAAATAATTATCGAACTTAATTAGTAAGCAAATCGGCCGTTACAGTTTTTGTTACCTTGAGTTTATAAATAGGTTGACAATAATTACTCTACGAGTATAATAGTTACTATACATCAGAAAAGAGGTTAACTATTTTGAAAAAAGCTCATGTTTATGCTATCCCTGCTATTGGAGCTGCTCTCATTGCTGTTTTGGCACAAATCAGTCTTCCAATTGGACCCGTCCCCTTCACTCTGCAAAACTTTGCCATCGGCTTGATTGCTACTGTCTTTAGACCGAGAGAGGCTGTACTTTCTGTCGGACTCTATCTTCTTCTAGGTGCTATCGGTCTTCCTGTCTTTGCAGGAGGAGGAGCTGGTTTTCAGGCTTTAGTTGGCCCCACTGCAGGCTATCTTTGGTTTTATCTTGTATACTCTGGACTTACTTCCTCTCTAACCAACAGCAAAAGTGGTGTTGTCAAGATTTTTCTTGCAAACCTCTTGGGTGATGCCCTTGTCTTTATCGGAGGGATTCTCAGCTTGCATTTCCTAGCTGGAATGGCATTTGAAAAAGCTCTTGTTGTGGGAGTTCTTCCCTTTATCATTCCAGACCTTGGTAAAATTATTGCTATTAGTTTTATTAGCCGTCCATTACTTCAACGCCTTAAAAATCAGGCTTACTTTGCTAACTAAAAAAGGATATCGAGTTGTTATGACTCAATATCCTTTTCTTTCATTTTGAAAATTTAATTGCCTTTAAAGGCATCCACCATTGTTTGAAATTCTTCATTGGAGAGAGTGATCCCTTTGCCCATTTTAGTATGATCTGGGCTCCAAGCACGAATATCAAACTTTGCAGGAGCACCATTAAAGCTCACACGGTTGATTTCCTTGGTCCAACCTTTTTCGTTTTCAGAAAGAGTCAACAAGTGCTCTTCGATTTTAAATGTAAATTCTGCCATTTTCTTCTCCTTTTTTAGCTTTCATTTGATTATTCGTAAAATCTTGTAGATTTTAGGAAAATTTTATATAATATTGATATAAAAGAAGGGAGGCCAATATGAGACATAAATTCCAGCAAGTTTTAGATAAAATACATGACTTTTTAAATGGACATGAAGAACCAGACCATACTGAAAGCAACTCCCTTACAGCCACTATTGAAGAGGCTATCCAGAAACAAACTGCTGTTCACCTTATCTTGTCTGAGACAAGTTTTACAGGTGACATCATCAAATACGATCATCAACGCCAGCAAATTATCGTGAAAAATTTTGCTAAAAATGTGACCCGTATTATCCGCATAAGCGATATTCAACGCCTACGATTTGTCCCTTCAACCGTCCAAACAGCCCAAAAAAATAGATTTAAGAAAGAGTGAGATGTAGTTGCTTCATCCCACTCTTTTTTCTTAGCGAACTTGTTCAAAATGTAAATGAACTGCGATATGATCTCCATAACCACTTCTTTCCAAGTCACGTTGTAGACGATAGGAAATGTAGTGTTCTGCAATGGTAATGTAACCTGCACCCAGCAAACGATGTTCAACCATAGACTGAATCATGCTAATGGTAGCACGTTCCACCTTGGCCTCTTCCAAATCCAAAACCACTTTCTTAGTGACTTGTGCAAGGTTTTGACGCAAATCATCTGTCAATACATAGACAGTCTGAGCTGCCTTTAAGATAGCTTGGTAAATCTTATCTGGATTAAATTCAGCAATTTCTCCATCACGTTTGATTACTTGCATAGCTTTCTCCTTTATTCTTTGTTTTCTTTGATTTCTGCCAGCATTTTTTCTTCTTCTGCTGTCAGTTGATAATGTTCAAGCAAATCCGGTCTGCGCTCATAAGTTTTCTTTAAACTCTCATACAGACGCCACTGACGAATTTTTTCATGGTGTCCACTCATCAGTACATCTGGCACGACCATACCTCGATAATCATAGGGACGTGTGTACTGAGGATATTCAAGAAGGCCAGAAGAAAAACTATCATCTTGGTGGCTGGACTCCTTACCAATCACTTCTGGAATCAGGCGTACCGTAGCATCAATCATGGTCATAGCCGCCAACTCTCCACCAGTCAAGACATAGTCCCCCAGGGAAATCTCATCTGTCACCAAGGTCTTAATGCGCTCGTCATACCCCTCGTAGTGACCACAGATAAAGATTAACTCTTCCTCTTGAGCCAAATCCTCAGCATAAGCCTGATTAAACTGCTTTCCAGCAGGATCGAGGAGAATGACACGCGGATTTTTCTTTTTAATAGCATCAAAGGCATCGAAAATGGGTTGAGCTCGGAGCAACATCCCCTGACCGCCTCCGTAGGGCTCATCGTCGACATGGCGGGCCTTTTCAGCATATTCTCGAAAATTATGATACTGGATATCCAAGAGCCCTTTTTCACGTGCCTTTCCAACGATTGAGTGCTCTAGCGGAGAAAACATCTCTGGAAAAAGGGTTAAAATATCAATCTTCATCGTCTAACCCTTCTAAGATTTCTACATTGACCCGTTTATTTGGAATATCAACATTGAGAATCACTGGTGGAATATAAGGCAAAAGCAAGTCACGTTTACCTTTTCGCTTGACCACCCAGACATCGTTGGCACCTGGTTGCAGGATTTCTTTGATGGTTCCAATCAAGTTATCACCCTCATAGACTTCCAAACCGATAATCTCATGATAGTAGAATTCACCATCATCTAAATCGTTTAAATCTTCCTCAGCAACCTTGAGACTGTATCCCTTGTACTTTTCAATGGCATTGATATGGTACATATCTTTGAATTTAATAATGTCAAAGTTCTTCTGTTTACGGTGGCTAGCGATAGTCACTGTTTGAACAAACTGATCTTTTTCATCAAATAAAGCTAACTCAGCCCCTTTTTTAAACCGTTCTTCTGCAAAATCCGTCACAGACAAGACTCGCATCTCACCCTGCAACCCCTGCGTATTGACGATTTTCCCAACATTAAAGTAGTTCATCTTGTCTCCTGTACTCTATTTCTTTCCATCTTATTCTGACAATTCTCGAATAATAGTCACAATTTTTTCTGATTCTGACCATTGTAAATAATGGTGATTCCCTCCTAAAATGAGTTTAGTATTGGAAGTCCAATATTCTGATTCTCTGTACTCTTTTTCTCTATAAGGCTGACAAAAAATAAATACAGGGACATGAGATTCTATCGAGACATTCTCAAAATCTTCCTCAGTAATCTCTCCAGATATCTGAAATCCTGTATCTTGATTTTCCAACTCTGAACCTTTTTCTTGCATTATTTCCCAGATTTCTTTATTAATTTCAGGGCTAAATGTTGCTTGAGTTAAGTTCTTAAAATAAAGTTCAGGACCAAATTCTTCAATCAGTCTCATTTGCTCTTCCATTTCTGGATAAGGATTTTCTGAAAAATCAGCAAACATTACTTTTTTAGTTGTCGGTTCAAGCGCTACTAAAGCCTGACACTTAATTGGTTTGTTGAGCAATTCACAAGCTAAAATTCCACTCAAACTATGTACACAAAGTATATATTCAGAAATCCCTAATTCTTCAAGTACTTCATAAACCGCATCTGCAAGATTATCTAGATTTTTTCCAGCTTGGTCATGAATCGGACTCCTACCTGTGTTCGGAAAATCAATTGTCAAATAACCAATTGTAGGAGGAAGTTTTTCAAGTATAAGTGAAAAATTTTCATAACTTGGTAGAAAACCTGCGCCACTTAAACAAACTAGCATTTTCTTTTGCTTTTGATAAGTAACAGAGAGACTACCAATTTCTGTAGATACTTCAATCCTCTTCATAAAGAAATCCACTCGTTCTATTTAATGAATTATTAAAAATCCTTATCCTTTATTTTAACACGTTCCAAGGATTTTCTCAAGTTGGAGGAAGATACATAGAGGTGTCGCTATAGTCCAAAAAATGCTAATAGTTTCCTCTTTAATGTTAATTTATATTTGAAAGATGAGATATTCACATTCCCATTATACATATTACTATAAAATGTATACTCGCCAATTTCACCCTGACTTGTTTTCCATTTCATTCTTAAACTAGGCATATTCTCTGGTAAATTTGTATGAATCAATAAGCATGTATAATTCTTTAAATTTTTAACTGTATGCAGTTTATCATTATCAACTAAACGATTACTTTTTGAATCATAGATTAAAGAATAAAATTCTATAATTTCAATATCAACTTCCTTTGGATAAAAAATCAAATGGTTATAATGTTTATCATTTTCATCATGTTTAAACTCATATATATGATGAAATCTCGTATGTAAGGAATCAAATTCGATTGGTTTAATTACCTGAATTTCGATATTATTGATATAGGCCTTATTCTGAAAACTAATTTTTAAAATTACACCTATAAAAGTCGAAATCTGTAAAATTCGCAATAACCAATCAATGTACATTGCCCAATCTATGTTTAAAATACAATCAATGTTCATTCTTTTCCAGTCCCCCTTTAAAAAGCCTTCCAAATCACGTTCATGTTGGTACTTAATAGCTGCAATTTTACACTTCTCGCAAAAAAGCGAGACATTCGTCCCGCCCTTCTTATTTTTCGTCAATAACGATTCTTACTTTTTTGTCTTCAGTTGGGACAGAGTAGACAATCGTTCTTATCGCAGAAATAGTGCGACCCTTACGACCGATTACACGACCCACATCACTTTGATCAAGATCCAAATGATATTCCAAAAACTCTGGTGTATCTTCAATCTTGATAGTTAAGGCATCTGGTTGTGAAATCAAGGGTTTCACAATCGCAATAATGAGATTTTCAATCGTATCCATCTGTCAACCTACTTTAAACTTATTTTGAGAATTTAGAATCGTGGAATTTTTTCAATACGCCTTCTTTTGAAAGGATGTTACGTACTGTATCTGAAGGTTGAGCTCCATCAGCCAACCATGCAAGAACGCGGTCTTCTTTCAAAGTTACTTGGTTTTCAGCAACAAGTGGGTTATAAGTTCCAACTGTTTCGATGAAACGTCCGTCACGTGGTGAACGTGAATCTGCTACGTTGATACGGTAGAAAGGTTTTTTCTTAGAACCCATACGAGTCAAACGGATTTTAACTGCCATTTTTAAAGTCTCTTTTCTTATTTTTTATTTCGGTGAAATAGCCGAGCTATTTATCACATGTTCTATTATATCAGATTTCTGGCAGGTGTCAAGAAAAAAACTTGACAGACTATAAAATTTTTAAACCATTTATAAATTTGTTTGAAGTAGGAAATAAATGTTTGAAAGAGGCTATCAGTGAATACTATTTTATACTCAATGAAAATCAAAGAGCAAACTAGGAAGCTAGCCGCAGGTTGTACTTGAGTACGGTAAGGCAAAGCTGACGTAGTTTGAATTTGATTTTCGAAGAGTATTAGAAACATTTTATAAAGACCATCAACTCAAACCCTTCATATCGCCTGAACGTGATTTGGATACTTGGCTCCTAAATCCCAAGCCCGTTCCCAAAAGAAACATGGAATTATTAACAGATGATTTACTAGCAGGTGATATCATTTTACTATGGAGAATCAACTTTGGTACTTTTACCACCGAAACTTGGTTCCCTAAATACTTTGAATACACTTATGGCATTGATGCCCCTAAACATCTAAAAACTCTGGTGGAAAAAGATTATGCTGTCATAGAAACAGCCTTTGATTCACTTGATCATCTGAATGCTACCATGAAAAAGAATATCCTGAAAAGCAAGGGAATCACGGGACTGTCTAAAATGAAGGCTATAGATCTGGACCAAGCCTTCATAACAACTTTTCAGAAGAAGAATTAGCAAGTCACTTTACCGTTCGTGGCTACAAATTGACTCCAAAGGGAGAGCAGATACTGAAACAGTACCAGGACATTGTCGACCGTCATCCAAAGAAAAATCTCTAATCAAGGGATTTTCTGGTTGGCTCCTCTAAAACTACCTTGTCACTAATATTTGAAATCCCCTTCTTTTTAGGGTACAATAGTAGAAATGAATTTTTGAGAGGAATAGAATGAAAAAACTAGCAACCCTTCTTCTACTATCAACTGTAGCCCTAGCTGGATGCAGCAGCATCCAACGCAGTCTGCGTGGTGATGACTATGTAGATTCTAGCTTGGCCGCTGAGGAAAGCTCCAAAGCAGCTGCCCAATCTGCCAAGGAGTTAAACGATGCTTTAACAAACGAAAACGCCAATTTCCCACAACTATCTAAAGAAGTTGCTGAAGACGATGCTGAAGTGATTCTCCACACAAGTCAAGGAGATATCCGTATCAAACTCTTCCCTAAACTCGCTCCTCTAGCGGTTGAAAACTTCCTCACTCATGCCAAAGAAGGCTACTATAACGGCATTACCTTCCACCGTGTCATTGATGGTTTCATGGTTCAAACTGGAGATCCCAAAGGGGACGGTACAGGCGGTCAGTCCATCTGGCATGACAAGGATAAGACTAAAGACAAGGGAACTGGTTTCAAAAACGAGATTACTCCTTATCTCTATAACATCCGGGGTGCTCTTTCTATGGCTAATACTGGTCAACCAAACACCAATGGCAGCCAGTTCTTTATCAACCAAAATTCTACAGATACCTCTGCTAAACTCCCTACAAGCAAGTATCCAAAGAAAATCATCGAAGCCTATAAAGAAGGGGGAAACCCTAGTCTAGACGGCAAACACCCAGTCTTTGGTCAAGTGATTGACGGTATGGATGTTGTAGATAAGATTGCTAAAGCCGAAAAAGATGAGAAAGACAAACCAACGACTGCTATTACTATCGATAGCATCGAAGTGGTGAAAGACTACGATTTTAAATCTTAAAAACCAAAAAATACAGTATCCGCATTCGATACTGTATTTCTTTTTTCCTCATTTTTAAGTTAGCTTGTTAAAGTCCCAGATTTGGTCCATCCAACCTTCATAAAAGTCTGGTTCGTGGCAGACCATAAGGATAGATCCCTTGTATTCTTTGAGAGCACGTTTGAGTTCATCCTTGGCATCCACATCCAAATGGTTGGTCGGCTCGTCCAGCACTAAAACGTTGTTTTCACGATTCATCAAGAGACAGAAACGAACCTTGGCTTGTTCCCCACCTGACAAGACCTGAATCTGACTTTCGATATGCTTGGTTGTCAAACCACAGCGGGCAAGGGCTGCACGGACTTCAGCTTGGTTAAGTGCAGGAAAGGCATTCCAGACAGCTTCAAGTGGTGTTTGACGATTGCCACCTTCTACTTCCTGTTCAAAGTAACCAAGTTCTAGGTAATCACCTCGTTCAACTTCCCCAGCAATTGGCGGAATAATCCCCAAGAGACTCTTCAAGAGAGTTGTTTTCCCGATACCATTAGCACCGATAATGGCAACCTTTTGATTGCGCTCAAAGGTAAGATTTAAAGGCTTAGTCAGAGGACGGTCGTAACCAATCTGCAAATCCTTGGCTTGGAAGATAAAGCGCCCTGGCGTACGAGCTGATTTAAAATCAAAGGATGGTTTTGGTTTCTCACTTTGGAGTTCGATAATATCCATCTTATCCAATTTCTTCTGACGAGACATGGCCATGTTTCGTGTTGCAACACGCGCTTTGTTCCGAGCAACAAAGTCCTTGAGGTCGGCAATCTCTTTCTGCTGACGTTCGTAGGCCGCCTCCAGCTGGGATTTCTTCATGGCATAGACTTCTTGGAACTGGTAGTAGTCACCAGAGTAACGCGTCAGCTGTTGATTTTCCACATGATAGACAATATTAATCACATCGTTCAGGAATGGGATATCATGTGAAATAAGGACAAATGCATTCTCATAGTTCTGGAGATAGCGCTTGAGCCAGTCAATATGCTCAGCATCCAAGTAGTTGGTCGGCTCGTCCAAAAGCAATATATCTGGCTTTTCAAGGAGAAGCTTAGCCAAAAGCACCTTGGTTCTTTGCCCACCTGACAAAGAAGTTACATCCGTATCCATTCCAAAGTCCATGACACCAAGGGCACGCGCCACTTCGTCAATCTTAGCATCCAAGGTATAGAAATCACGACTCTCCAAACGGTCTTGAAGTTCTCCAACTTCTTCCATAAGTGCATCAACATCCGCTCCGTCTTCAGCCATTTCCATATAAAGGTCATTGATTCGGACTTCTGCTTTAAACAGCTCATCAAAAGCTGTACGGAGCACATCACGCACCGACTGCCCTTCAGCAAGGACAGAGTGCTGGTCCAAATAACCAGCAGTCACATATTTAGACCATTCGACTTTCCCTTCATCTGGCAGCATTTTACCAGTCACAATGCTCATAAAGGTTGATTTCCCTTCACCATTGGCACCGACCAGACCGATATGTTCTCCTTTGAGAAGACGGAAGGACACATCTTCAAAAATTGCACGGTCACCAAAACCATGACTCAGATTTTTAACTTCTAAAATACTCATTTTAATTCCTTATCTTGTTTTTATGTAATTGTTTATAAAGTAGCCAAGCGATATAGCCACCCAAGGTATTGGTCCACAAATCATCAATCTCAAAGACGCGATTGAAATCAAAGAAAAAATCCAAGACTAACTGCGTACACTCAATTCCAAGACTCACTAGAAAACTGAAAAGAAGAACTCTTTTTGTTTTCCTTAAGTTTGGAAGGAGATAAAGGAGTTGGAAAATCAGAGGAAAAAGCAAGAAGACATTGAGGATGTTTTGTAGAAAAATCCAATATAATTGTCCAATGTCACTCACTTGGCCCAGTTTCCAGAAAGAATTGAAAGGAGTCAAAAGAAAAACCAGGCGTCCAAGATGCTGAATACCTGGAGTTTCCACTCCCACGGGAGAATGTTCTTGAGGAGTAAAGCAAAAGTAAACGATACAAATGCTATAGAAAATGACTCCCCAGACCAAAACATGATTATAAGTTTTCTTCATCATTAAGGATTGACTACTGCAACTGCTTTCTGGCGGTCACGTTTCATTGTGTTAGAGCGCAATTGTCCACAAGCTGCATCAATATCTGTACCATGCTCTTGACGAACCACACAGTTGACCCCTTTTTTCTTAAGTGTATCATAGAAGGCCATCACGCGCTCTTTGGGACTACGGCTATATTGGTCATGCTCACTAACTGGGTTATAAGGAATCAAGTTTACATAAGACAATTTCTTGATATTCTTGAGCAATTCAGCCAATTCCAAGGCTTGTTCTACACCATCATTAACTTCATTGAGCATGATATACTCAAAGGTCACACGACGATTAGTTGTCTCAATGTAGTACTCAATAGCCGCAAAGAGTTTTTCAATCGGAAAGGCACGGTTAATCTTCATGATGCTTGAGCGCAATTCATTGTTAGGTGCGTGAAGGGAAACGGCAAGATTAACCTGAACCCCTTCATTAGCAAAATCACGAATTTTATGGGCCAAACCTGAAGTTGAAACCGTAATGTGACGAGCACCGATGGCCATTCCTTTATCATCATTGATAGTACGAACAAAATTCAAGACATTTTTGTAGTTATCAAAAGGCTCACCGATTCCCATGACAACGATATGACTGACACGTTCGTCCTGTCCACGCTCATCAAAGTATTTCTGAACCAGCATGATTTGCGCTACGATTTCACCGTTATTGAGGTCACGTTGTTTCTTAATCAAACCAGAGGCACAGAAGGTACAACCGATATTACAGCCGACCTGAGTGGTCACACAGACAGATAAACCGTAGTGTTGACGCATGAGTACTGTCTCAATCAGCATTCCATCTGGCAATTCAAAAAGATATTTAACTGTCCCATCAGCAGACTCTTGCACGATACGCTGTTTCAAGGGATTGACCACAAACTGATCATTAAGCTTAGCAATCAAATCCTTGGAAAGGTTGGTCATCTCTTCAAATGACTGGACACGTTTACGGTAAAGCCATTCCCAGATTTGATCTGCACGGAATTTCTTTTCTCCCTGCTCCAAAACCCATTCCTGCATGGTTTGACGTGTTAAACTATAAATTGACGGTTTCATTTCTTCTCCTTATTCTCTACTCACTTCTGACGAATGACAAAATGACGTTGTCCCTTATCCTCTTTCTGAGAATGCTGGTCTTTCTGACGACGTCGATTTTTCTTATCTGCATTCGGTTTTCGTTTGGTTTGAGCCGGTTTCTTTCCTTTTTTAGAAGGTGTTTCTTCTTCCTTCTTACGCATTTTCTTGTCAAACGATGCTCGCTTAGGGGCTTCATTTTCTAAGACAAAATAGGCACAACCATAACTACAATACTCTAAAAGGTAGTCTTGTAAACGACTGATTTTTTCAAGTTTTTCTTCTGTTCGATCATCCTTGTAAAAACCTCGTAGGCGAAGCTGTTCGTTGCTCCAATCTCCCACGATATAATCAAACTTAGTTAAGACTTCTGAAAAACGCTGATTAAAAGTCGTCACATCAAAGGCTTCCTTGATATTTTCCACCAAGGAAAAAGCTATCCCTTCCGTTTCAACCTTGTCCCCGTGTAAATGAAACTCAGGACCAGGAAACTTGTTATAGTTGTATAATTCAGGTGCAATTTCTTTTCGCATAGATATCCTTTTTCCACGATTACTTAATACTTTATTCTACCATAATTTCTAGCAGTTAGCACGTTTCTCATAAAAATGAAAAAAGTCTGACGATTTTGTCAGACCAAAATAATACAACCTTAAAAAGAGAAGAACAATTCTTCCCTCCAACTATCATTATTTAGCAGCTGCGTACAATTCATCTACTTTGTTCCAGTTGATCACTGAGAAGAAAGCTTTGATGTAGTCAGGACGCACGTTGCGGTATTTTACGTAGTAAGCATGTTCCCAAACGTCCAAGCCCAAGATTGGTTTTTTGCCTTCTGAGATTGGTGTGTCTTGGTTTGCTGTTGAAGTCACTTCAAGTTTACCTTCTTTGTTGACAACCAACCATGCCCATCCTGAACCGAAACGAGTTGTTGCTGCTGCAGTGAAGGCTGCTTGGAATTCTTCAAATGAACCAAATGTTGCATCGATTGCTGCTGCAAGTTCTGCTGATGGAGCTGTTTTCTCAGGAGTCATCAATTCCCAGAAGAGAGCGTGGTTCAAGTGTCCACCACCATTGTTGATAAGTGCCTGACGGATATCAGCTGGAATAGATTCTACATCAGCAAGCAAGACTTCAAGATCTTCACCGATTTCAGGGTGTTTTTCAAGAGCTGCATTAGTATTGTTGACATAAGTTTGATGGTGTTTGTCATGGTGCAAGTGCATTGTTTCCGCATCGATGTATGGTTCCAAAGCGTCGTATGCATATGGAAGATCTGGTAAGATAATAGCCATCTGTAATACCTCTTTTTCTTTCTATATGAAAATGATAACGCAAACATTCACTTTTTTCAAGTTTTTTGCTTATAGATAAGGAAATCACTGAAATATATTCTAATAATACTCTTCGAAAATCTCTTCAAACCGCGTCAACGTCGCCTTGCCGTAGGTATGATTACTGACTTCGTCAGTTTCATCTACAACCTCAAAACAGTGTTTTGAGCAGCCTGCGGCTAGTTTCCTAGTTTGCTCTTTGATTTTCATTGAGTATAAATCAAGCAAATCAGCAAGAAACCCACGACAAGATAATCCTGACGCGGGTTGTAGTTTCAAAAAAATATCAATTTACCTGACTAGCAATCTGTAGGAGTGCCTTTTCAAAAAGGAAACCTTTTTCATAAAGACCTGTTTTAATCTGATAGTCTGTCTCAATCAAATAGGAAATAGCTTGCTTCAAAAAGCTCAAGGAAAGTCCTCGCGAATCCCTCAACGCAAACTTGATTTGATAGGGATTTGGATTGCGTCCGAGAAAACTTCCTAGACTACTTGCAATCTGAGATTCTGCTTGCCCAGACTCCGCCAAAATCTTCACCTGAGTAAAAGTCCGAAATTGTCCTAGCATGACGGCAATCAACTTAATTTCATCTTCACCTTGCAAGGTCAAGTCTCTAACCAAATCGCGCGCCTGATCCATCTTTTTAGTCAGAATAAACTGAGTTAAATCAAAAATATTGTCCTGCAAGGTCTTGGGAATTGCGTTAACAATATCCTCTTCCTCGATAACAGAGTCTTCTTTATAGGACTGTAAAAAGAGGAGATTTTTCTGGATTTCGCTAAATTGAAAACCAGACTTGATGAGGAGATTTTCAAAAGAATGATTGGCAAACTGCAGACCTTCTTTCTGGCTCCACTTTTGAAAATACTGGCGCAGTTCTTGTTCTTTAGCTTCTACTGCATCGAAGACCTTGGCATCACGCTTAAGTAATTTAACCAACCGTCTTTTGCTATCCAGCTTTCCTTCTGCAAAGATTATCAATTTGGTTGTTGGTGAAGGATTGTCAAAGTATTCCTCAAATGACTTGAGCTCATCATCTGTCAAAAAGCGCTTTTTAGCAGTTGTGATATCGACAAAATGATCTAATATCACGATTTTCTCATCCGCAAAGAAAGGAAGACTGACCAACTCCAGTTCCACATCCTTGTAAACTACTTCTTTCATATCAAAGTAGGCAAAGTTGAGGTCGGCAGAATCATAACCAATCTGTTTCAATACTTGACTCTTCATAACTTCAAACTGACCCTGATCTGTCCCTGTAAATAGGCTCAGAATAGGTAAATTTGATAAAGTCAACTTCTGACTTTCTTCAATGGCTAGCATCTTCTCTCCTTTCTTCTGATTTTTTAATGAATTTAATCAATATAGCGCAATTTCCCACGGAAATCTTCTAGGCTTTCGTACCCTTTTTCCGCCATGATTGCTTTCAGTTCATTGGTAATACGATCAAAAGCACCAACTCCTTCTTTGTGAAGGGTAGTTCCCACCTGCACCATACTAGCTCCACAGAGGATATGTTCAAAGGCATCTCTACCAGTCAGAACGCCACCTGTTCCGATGATTTGGATTTGAGGATTTAAACGTTGATAAAAAGCATGAACATTCGCTAGAGCAGTCGGTTTGATGTACTCCCCACCAATCCCACCAAAACCATTCTTAGGACGAATAACGACGGACTCATCTTCTATATATAGGCCGTTTCCGATAGAGTTGACGCAGTTTACAAACTTAAGAGGATACTTATTGAAAATAGCTGCCGCTTGGTCAAAGTGAACAATATCAAAATATGGTGGCAATTTAATTCCCAGAGGTTTGGTAAAATAGGCAAATACCTCTGCCAAAATCCGGTCAGTTGTCTCAAAATCATAGGCAATCTGAGGTTTACCTGGAACATTTGGACAGGAGAGGTTTAGTTCAGTCAGACCACGAAACTCGCTCTCTTGGACTTTTTTCAAAATAGTATGGGTTTCCTCTGGAGACATACCAACTAGAGATAAGAAGAAAGTCCGGTTCGGCTCTTTTTCCTGCAGATCCAAAAGATAGTCCAAATAATAGTCTAAGCCATTATTTGGCAAGCCCATAGAGTTGATGGAACCAAGTGGAACATCTTGATAACGTGGCTCAGGGTTTCCCTGACGAAAGTCCAAGGTCGCTGTCTTGGTCACAAAAGTTCCTGCCACTGAGTTTTTAACTCCTTCCAGCTCCTCTATCGTCATACAAGCCACACCTGCTGCATTCATCAAGCAGTTGTCAAACTCAAAACCAGCAATTTGTGTTTTCGTTGATACCATGATTCTAATCCTCCAGATACCTTTTATTGCTAATATTATACCATATTTTCAGCTTTTCTCTTTGAGAAACTAATTTCTATCTAAAACATTCGGTTTTGTAAATTGAAAGAATTTTTAGAAAATTTTTGTTTTTCCTCTTTACAGTTAAAAAAAATTCTGCTATAATGACACACATAATTAAATTAGAATTTAAGGAGAACGATATGACATCTGCTAAAGAATATATCCAAAGCGTGTTTGAAACTGTAAAAGCTCGTAACGGGCACGAGGCTGAATTCCTCCAAGCTGTTGAAGAATTTTTCAACACTTTGGAACCTGTATTTGAAAAACACCCTGAGTATATCGAAGAAAATATCTTGGCACGTATCACTGAGCCAGAACGCGTGATTTCTTTCCGTGTTCCTTGGGTTGACCGTGATGGAAACATTCAAGTTAACCGCGGCTACCGTGTTCAATTCAACTCAGCTGTTGGACCATACAAAGGCGGACTTCGTTTCCACCCAACTGTAAACCAAGGGATTTTGAAATTCCTCGGATTTGAACAAATCTTTAAAAACGTTTTGACTGGACTTCCAATCGGTGGAGGTAAAGGTGGATCAGACTTCGATCCTAAAGGTAAAACAGATGCTGAAGTGATGCGCTTCTGCCAAAGCTTCATGACTGAATTGCAAAAATACATCGGCCCATCACTTGACGTACCTGCTGGTGATATCGGTGTTGGTGGACGTGAGATTGGTTACCTTTACGGTCAATACAAACGCCTTAACCAATTTGATGCTGGTGTCTTGACTGGTAAGCCTCTTGGATTTGGTGGTAGCTTGATTCGTCCAGAAGCAACTGGTTACGGTTTGGTTTACTATACTGAAGAAATGCTTAAAGCTAACGGCAACAGCTTTGCTGGTAAGAAAGTTGTTATTTCAGGTTCTGGTAACGTTGCTCAATACGCTCTTCAAAAAGCGACTGAACTTGGTGCAACTGTTATCTCTGTATCTGATTCAAATGGTTATGTCATCGATGAAAATGGTATCGACTTCGATCTTTTGGTTGACGTTAAAGAAAAACGTCGCGCTCGTTTGACTGAGTATGCAGCTGAGAAAGCAACCGCTACTTATCATGAAGGTTCTGTATGGACTTACGCTGGAAACTATGATATCGCTCTTCCATGTGCTACTCAAAACGAAATCAATGGTGAAGCAGCTAAACGTTTGGTTGCTCAAGGAGTTATCTGTGTATCTGAAGGTGCCAACATGCCAAGCGACCTTGATGCCATCAAAGTTTACAAAGAAAATGGTATCTTCTACGGACCTGCCAAAGCTGCCAACGCTGGTGGTGTAGCCGTTTCAGCCCTTGAAATGAGCCAAAATAGCCTTCGCCTCTCATGGACTCGTGAAGAAGTTGATGGACGTCTCAAAGATATCATGACAAACATCTTCAACACAGCTAAAACAACTTCAGAAACATACGGTCTTGATAAAGACTACCTTGCAGGAGCTAACATTGCTGCCTTTGAAAATGTAGCAAACGCTATGATTGCCCAAGGTATTGTTTAAGATTCATTTGCTCAATCCTCAATCACTATGATTGGGGATTTTTATGTTGAATCCGAAAAACTCACCATTAACAGTGAGTTTTAACATCAGAATTTATTTTACTTTCATTAGGGCAGATGACAAACATTCAACAATCTCATCAACTGCTTCATCTATGTTTATAGTTCCTTCATCATTCAACATCATGGGAATAAGATAAGAAAAACTCAATGCTAAAATGTATCGAACAATTCTTTCATTTGACCAATTTAGAATAAGTCCTTTTTCTTTAAATTGATTCAAAACAGGGCTAATTGGTTCTATTATAGATTGAACAATAATATTTCCTAACTGGATAGAAAGATTTTTATCAATAAAAGAACGCCCCAAGAGAATTTTAACATGCATTTGATTCTCCTGAATAAAAAAGAGCCTATCTCGAACAATACTTTTTAAAAAGAAGGGAAAAGTTTCTTGATCTACTGTGAATTTTTTTTCTGAGAAATACGCAATCACTTCTGGAATAACCTGTTCTAGAAAAGTAGATAAAATGGCTTCTAAAATACCTTCCTTTGTTTTAAAGTAACTAAAAACAGTTCCTTCTGACACTCCAGCGCGTTCGGCAATAAGGCTGGACGTTGTATTTTCAAATCCAATTTCTGAGAATAATTTTAAGCTTGATAATAATACTCGACGTTGTTTTAAGCTCAAGTTGCTAGCTTCTAACGTCTGAGCATACTTTTGTTCTAAACTTTCCATCGCTAGCACCTCTCTTCTACTCTCTTACTTTTACGACTTTTTTGCCTCGACTGTGTCCCATTTTCAGACTACGATAGGCTTCTCTAACTGACTTTAGAGAAAAGTCATACACTTGATCAATTTTCAGCTGAACCTTCCCTTCTGAGACCATTTCATATAAAGTGCTAAAATCATCGTATGTAGAATGTCTCGGACCAGTAAACTGAGCACCTTTTATCATAACATAGGGTGAAGGTACTAATGTCCCAATAGCTGTTCCCTTCAAACCTAAACTAAAAGCCAATCTAACATAATCAGATCCATAACAATCCAAAAACTTTGTAATAGGCGTTAGACTAGCTGATAGAAGAGCCTTCTTGATGTTCTCTTCGTAACTTACTGGTATGGCACCTAAAGACTTCAGATACTCTGCATTTTTCTTACTTGCTATTCCGATCACTGTCGCCCCCTTAGCAACTGCATACTGTACTGCAATACTTCCAATACCTCCTGCTGCAGCTGAAATAACTACAACATCTTTAGAGTTTAGCTCAATCTTTCTAAAAGAACCTCCCACTGTTAGAGAAGCTACTCCCATAGTAGCTGCGTGAGTCATGTCAATCATCTCTGGTTTCAATGCAATTTCCGATTCATTGACACAAATTTCTGTTGCTAAAGCTCCCCTCTTAGTTCCCAAACCAGGATCGCTAATCATTGTTCCAAACACCTTATCTCCTACTGAAAACCTAGTTACTTCATTTCCAACTTCTGTAATAACTCCAGAAAAATCTCTCCCCACACCTCTTGGAAATAAAGATGATTTAGATTCAAACCAACGACTTGGTTTCCTTAATTTCGTTATAAAAGATAGAAATCGAAGGGGTTTCGCTCCCTCAAAAGTTTTATAATCAATAGGATTTAAGCCAACAGCATGAACTTCTACTCTCACTTGATTTACATCCAAGGCTGTAGAGTCGATCTTCACCAAATCCAATACCTCTTCGTTACCGAAACGACTGTACTCTATTGCTTCAACAACCATTTTCTTTACTCCTTAATTTCACAAAAATTGAGTGAACACTCATTTCCATAAATTATACTCTTAATTTGTAAGAAAATCAATATTATCGTTTGATAACGATTTATGACATGATACGAATATCCATCATTTCGATTTCTCAATATGATTCTTTCAATCTAACTCTCCTCACTTTTAAAAATTACTTTCCCTTTTTGCCCCATGGAACATAAAAAGAAAAACCGCTACTCCCAAGAATAGCGGTATTTTCAAGTAAATAAACTTACTAGATTTTAGAAACAATATCAAAACAGCTATAAGATAATAGCATTTCGACTATCCTAAAATCAAGAAACTATAAAAGTTTTACTGCAATTTGCACAGGTCAATTTAGTTCCAATTACTCCATCTGTTGGCTTATGGCAAGTAGGACAATAAACACGTTTTGCTGATAGTCGATAAGATAACTCATCTCGCAATTCTTTTCCCTTAATTTCAATAACATCTTCACCTTGTTCTTCGAACTGAAGAACTGTTATCAAAGCTTTGTCATATTGTTTCATCCGTGGCTGTTTTAAGAATAAAAAAGAGGATAGAATCAAAAATAGGAAAAATAAAACAAACAAAATTGTTACTAATAAATGCCACATAAAGTAGAAATCATGAAGTGAACCTTCTTTTTTTCCTAATATCCATCTCATGTAGTTATCTATGTACTGATAAAATTTCAATCCTGAGACAATACATATAAAAGATACTACGGGAAAGACAAATTTTGAAATGATCAAACGATAGCGTCTCATTTATATTTCCTTTCTGGATAACCAAGCACCACAATAGACACATGATTTACCTTGCCCTAAGTTGAGCAAATTCTCACCACTACATGACGGACAAATAACAGGATAAGTATTTTTGTTAATCTGGTGCTTTTCAAATAAGGCGAATAAAGCTTGTATTTGATTTCGTTTCTTAACTTCCTCTTCTCTCTTTGACTTACGATAAGTCATTACCAATATTGAGATCACACTAAACAAATACCAAGGAGCTAAAAGAAATAGAAATCGAATAGACCATTCCCTAGATTTTTCAATTTCAAAAAGTGATGATAAAATGATTAAAACAAGCATTTGAAGTAAATTCTTCTGTTTTAATTTCTTCAAGGAAAAGGAATCTTTAATTGTTTCTCGAAACAAATATAAAATAACTAAAGCAACTGGCACAAAGGTAACATTTTGAAATGATAAAACTAAAAAACTGACAACAACGGGAATTCCAATAGATTTTGCCAAAATTATAAAATCAAGATTTTTCAATATAAAGATTGTTGGTCCATCATCTATAGAAAAGATAGCAAGTGATAAAACTACAAAACAGAGTATTCCTATATTTGAAATTAACCAATGAAAGCCTTTTTTCCAATTATTCTTAATATACTGTTTCACCTATCTTCTCCTCTAGTTGCTATATATTCTCTATAAAGAGCTTTCCCATTATATATCTCATCCAAAGCTTTGACTTTAATTTTTATATTTTCTAAAACACCAAAGCTATAAAATGCAAAGGAAGACAAAAAGAAACCTGATAAAGAAAAAATAATAGGTGTCACTATTGAGAAAATCGGCTTACCATGTTCAAGAAATAGAGTTACGGCCCATAGTGAAAGAAAAAATGTTGCACTTGTCAATCCCATAAAAAGTATACTTAATAAACGAAATACTTGATACATCCACACTATCCTCCTGTCATAGAACTTGTCTAAGTAAATCCCCTACTCTCTTAAAAAATTTCCAAATACTCTTCATGCTACTTTGTATTTATTCATACATTTCCATACTTACAATTACATAAATAGAATGTTCTAAACATAAAGAAATCTTAGTTTTTAGATTGCTATGAAAAAGGGAAACTCTGGAAATGCCAGACTTCCAAAAAACTAAAGATGATACTTAAACTAGAATGATATAAAAATGATTTTTTACAATAATTTAAACTATCTTTTATGCCCACAATTAGAACAGAAGTTCGCTCCTTCCAAAAAAGCAGTCCCACATTGGCTACAAAACTTAGCTAAGACTATTTCTCCTTTGAGGTCAGTTTGATGCTGTTTAACATCTTTGTCAAATGATTTCCTATCTTCAATATGATCCACCAAGTTGCTAAATTTAGCTCCCAAGCCAAGTCCCATAGCTATTTCCACGCCTGCTCCCATTAGATTTCCTGCAGAATCATTATTTTTTGCTGCCTCTTCTAAAATATCAAATTGCCTCTCTTCTTGATAAGTATATTCTTCAATATCTCGACCCACCTGCTTGCTTTTGGCTTCCAAAATTTGCTTGTGGAATTTAAAGATTTCTCTGTATCCATTGCTATTCTGATTTACCTTTAAAGCCTCAATATTAAATTCTTCAATACTAATTCCATACTTAGCAAAATGGCTAGATAAAATTTCAGACAAATCATTAGCTATATCAAAACTGTGCATCTCAATATCAATAATTGGAATCTTATAGTTATATATCACTTGAGAAATAGCTGAACTAATCAGTCCACTAGCAGTTTGTCTAAATCGTTTCTGTAAAATAGCAGCTGTTATAAGATCAGGGTGACTTGGCATAAATTCTAGTATAAAAGCTTCCAAATCTACAATTCGAGGAATAAAATTCCCATGTATTTTCAACTCAACAGGAATATCACTTTCTGGATCTCGAACCATTATAGGTGAAGAAGTTCCCCACCCAATCGGTTGTAAATCATACATGTTTACAAACCACAAAAATGTTGAGTCAGATGAAATACCTCCACTTAGAAAGTTTTTTATTCCTGAAGTAGCCTGAATATCATTTCCTTCAATCTTATGTTTACCAGCATCATAAATAGCTACTGCTCTTCCATTTGAAAAAAACACAGCACGCTGACCAGAATTTACAATTACAGTTGCTCCTATCTTGATATTCGTCTTAGGATGTCTCCAAGCAAGTATATTTCGAGTATCTTCACCTTCATATCGAATAATATCAAATAAATTTAATACCATCTTTTCTCCTTTAAAATGAAAACTATAAATTATAAGATTAGTCTTTCATACCTATGTTACTATTATATAATCCCTTTGTTGAAATGGCAACTCATACTTATAAATTATTATCTTTAGAGTACTACCTATATAAAACACGAAAAACCGCTACTCTTACGAATAGCGGTTTAATCATGTTTTTAAGCTACTAATGTAGTTGCTCTATTATTTAAGAGTAACTGAAAGACACTACATAAATAAGAATACATAAGCCAGAAAAGGCTTGAAATAAGCGTTTATAAGAGGTGACTTACACTTATTTTTTACCATAAAAATACAAAAGTTTGCACCTTATGCCCCATTTGTGCCCCATGTTTTTTTAAAAAAACTTCATCAAAACTATTGACTTTCTCGGTATACCGTGATATAATATAATCAAGATAAGGAAAGGGGGTGATGAAATTGAACAAAGAAGATTGGCTCAGATTACTTGAAAAGGCAATAGACAATATTCCTGAAACAGTAACTGCTATCGCAAGTCTGGTGACTGCAATAACAGTCGCAAGACAAAATAAAAAGCGTAAACCCAACTCCCGCAAAAGAAAAAGGTAAACGCTAAGAGGTGGGGGCGAAAGCCCCTCACACCTCTATTTTATCAAATGAAAAGAGGAAAAGCAATGGTTAGTGCAATAGCTATTTTTATAATTGCAGTCAATGTATATATTTATCTAAAGAATAAAAAGGACAAATAAGTATGAGAAAAATTATTCAAGAATTATTAGACAGCCCGATGTCTACATCTGCTATTTCGCAAGGCGCTGGAGTTCCTTGGACTACTGTTTCTGACCTCAGAAAAGGAAAAACAAGCATGGACAAAATGGCGCTTCTAACGGCAGAAAAGCTCTATGAATTTGCTATAGCTGATAAGCAGTGATTTCGGTCACTGCTTTTTTTATTGCAAACAAAAAACCGCAAGCTATTGCCTGCGGTGAAAGAACATTTTAGAAAGTTTCCTTTCGTTTTATTTTGTAGTAATGAGCCCGTTAGGCTCAACAGTAAACTCTGGCTTATCTGCCAGTGTGCCGTCTTCTTTGACATAGTACCAACCTGTCTTGTCAGCTGACTGAATAAAGGCATTAGATACCATGTTGCCATCCTTGCTGTCGAGGTAATACCATGTTTCCTTATATTTAACCCAACCAGTCTTCATAGCACCTTCTACATCGAAATAGTACCAGCTTTCAGCGATCTTCTTCCAACCTGTTGCCATGGCACCTGATTTATCGAACCAGTACCAATTACCGTCTGAGTGCTTCTTCCAACGCTCTGCAAGCATGTAGCCTGAGTTGTCGAAGTAATACCAGACA